>NZ_BAAAKJ010000057.1:0-9778 GCF_039527695.1 Kitasatospora putterlickiae | reverse complement strand
CGGCCAGTGCGGCGGCGAGTTCGGCCGCCGAACCGGCGGAGCGCACCGCGTCCGCCGGCGCGTCCAGGCCCACCCGGAGGGTGCGGTCGAGCAGTTCGGGCCTGCCCCGGAAGTGCCGGTGGAGCGCGGGAGCGGTGATGCCGAAGCCGCCGGCGACCTCCGCCATCGAGACCCGGTGGCAGCCGCCGCGGTGGAAGCGTTCGGCGACGGCGGCGATCCGCGCCCGCCGGACCTCCGTGGCCGGCCGTCGCACCGCCATGACGCCCGGCCCTCCCCCGTCCCGCGTTTCCCGGCGCCCGTTCCGAAGGCCGCCCGGCAGGCCGGCAGGCGTTCACCCGGGGCCGCGTGAAGGCCGTCGGCAGGCCGTTCGCACCAGCGCGGACGCCACCGTCCCCGTCCTGGACACCCGAAGCTACCCGCGATTAACTTGTCGGGCGGTCGGCGGCACCGTCCGGGACCGCCGCGCCGGGCTCCACCGAACGTCAGGCACCGTCGAAGGGAGGCGCCGCCGTGCGCCGCACCGTGTTCACCGAGGACCACGAGGCCTTCCGCGAGACCATCCGGGACTTCATCGCCAACGAGGTCGTCCCCGTCTACGAGAGCTGGGAGGCCGAGGGCCACCCGCCACGGGACTTCTACCGCCGGCTCGGCGCGCTCGGCCTCTTCGGCATCGAGGTGCCCGAGGAGTACGGCGGCGCGGGCGAGAGCGGCTTCAAGTTCCAGGCGGTGGTGGCCGAGGAGACGGCGCGGGCGGGCGTCAGCTTCGGGTCGTCCGGGGTACACACCGGCCTGGTGCTGCCCTACCTGCTGGAGTACGCGACCGAGGAGCAGAAGCGGCGCTGGCTGCCCGGCTTCGTCTCCGGCGACCTGATGACCGCGATCGCGATGACCGAGCCGGGCGCCGGCTCCGACCTCGCCGGCATCTCCACCACCGCGCGGCTCTCCGAGGACGGCACCCACTACGTCCTCAACGGGGCCAAGACCTTCATCACCGGCGGCGTCCTCGCCGACCTCGTCCTGGTGGTCTGCCGCACCTCGCCGCACGACCCGGAGAACCGCCGGGCCGGGCTCTCCATCCTCTGCGTGGACACCGCCTCCCCCGGCTACAGCGTCGGCCGCAAGCTGCAGAAGATTGGCCTGCGCACCTCGGACACCGCCGAGCTGGCGTTCTCGGACGTCAAGGTGCCGGTGGAGAACCTGCTCGGCGAGGAGGGGAAGGCGTTCGCCTACCTGACCCACAACCTGGTGCAGGAGCGGCTGGCGATCGCGGTCGGCGCGTACGCGGCCTCGGCCGCGGCGGTGCGGTTCGCGGTGCGGTACGTCAAGGACCGCAAGGTGTTCGGCAAGGCGGTCGCCGAGTTCCAGAACACCAAGTTCAAGCTGGCCGACTGCGAGGCCCAGGTGATGGCGCAGCAGTCGATGGTCGACCGCGCGCTGGAGCTGTACCAGAACGGCGAGCTGACGGTGGCGGACGCGGCGGCGGCGAAGCTGTTCTGCACCGAGTCGGCGTCCGGCGTGATCGACGAGTGCCTGCAGCTGCACGGCGGTTACGGCTACATCCTGGAGTACCCGATCGCCCGGCTCTACACCGACAACCGGGTGTTCCGGATCTACGGCGGCACCAGCGAGGTCATGCGCGGCATCGTCGCCAAGTCGCTCGGGCTGTAGGGCCTGCCGCCGTTCACCCGTCCGGCGGAGTCGGGCGGGTGAACGGGCGGCATGAACCGGCGGGGCGGACCGGCGGGATCGACCGGCCGGGCGCCGGGGTCAGTTGGGCGAGTGGTGCTCGGCCCGCCACGCGTCCCAGCCGGCCGACGACGCCACCTTGGCCTCGTGCAGGGCCCGCTGGGCCATGGCGGTCGGCGGGGATTCCAGCCGCCGCACCCAGTTGCGGCCGGCCGTGGCCAGCGCCGCGCACACCATCACCGCGCCCGCCGTCCCGAACAGCGCGCCGATGCCCGTCAGCACCGCGCCGCCGGCCAGCAGCGAGCGGTTGACCTGGAACCCGCTGAGAAAACGCTCGTTGGTCGCCATGCCTCCACGATGGAGGCAGTCGGCCGCCGCCGCACGCCGAGCGCACCCGCGCGCGACCAGGACCGGCGCGCTTGGACGCGTGTTCGGCGTGCGGGCGCGGGGCGGGTCCGGGACGCTGGCCGCAGGAGCGCCCGCGCAGCAGGACGGCACCGGACGGCAGGAGGACGCGCGATGGTCGATCTCGAACAGCTCGTCGCGGAGCACGCGGCCATGGCGGCCGAGAGCCCGCACGGCCGCAGCGCCCATCTGGTGCTGCACGACGGGGTGTTGCGGCAGACGGTGATCGCGCTGACCGCGGGCACCTCGCTCGACGAGCACAACGCCCCGGCCGCCGCCAGCGTCCAGGTGCTGCGCGGGCGGGTGTCGCTTACCATCGCCGGGCGGCGCGAGGAGCTGGCGGCGGGGCAGTTGCAGGCCGTCCCGCAGGAGCGGCACGGGCTGCTGGCCCACGTCGACTCGGTGGTGCTGCTGACGGCCGTCACCGCCTGAGACCGGGCCGGGGCCCGGCCTTCGAGCCGACCGGACTCAGGCCGCCGGACCGTGCCACTCGGGGGAACCGTGCCAGTCGGGGGCGGGCTTCGGCTTCAGCACCGAGCCGCCGACCAGCTCCAGCCCGCGCAGCAGCTCCCGCCCGCCGGGTGCCAGCTCCGGGGCGGCCATCCACTGCCCGGCCAGGCCCACCAGCAGCGCCTGGTAGAAGACGCCGCGGGCCAGCTCCTCCTCGGTGTCCGGCACCTCGGGGAGCCCCTGGAAGAGGGCCGCCAGCCCGAGCCGCCCCTCCTTCTGGGCACCGGCCAGCGCCGCCCGCAGCTCCGGCGCCCGCTCCACCTGCACCATCGCCTCGAACTGCGAGGCCCAGAGGCCGCGGTGCTCGGCGATGGTCCTCCGCACGCCGTCCCAGACCGCGACGAACCGCTCCTCCGGGTCGTCGGAGGCCTCGTTGGCCCGCGCCACCACGGCCCCGACCATGAGGCCCCACTCACCGGTCGCCTCGATCAGCGCCGCGTTGAGCAGCGCCTCCTTGGAGCCGAAGTGGTAGCCGATGGCCGCCAGGCTGACGCCGGAGGCGGTGGCGATGTCCCGGGCGGTGGTGCGCCCGTAGCCCTTCTCGATCAGGCAGCGCTTGGCGCCGGCCATGAGGTCCTCGCGATTTCCCATGCCCGCATGCTACGTCCGATCAAGACGAATGTCTTGCACGAACGTATGACACGACCGTCTCGCACGATCGATTGAGACATACGTACTAGACAGACGTCTGACACATCCGTACCGTCTTCCCCATGACCGCAACCACCGGCCGCGCGGGCCGTCGCGAATGGATCGGCCTCGCCGTACTGCTGCTCCCGACCCTCGTCCTGGCCATGGACATGGGCGTGCTCTTCTTCGCCGTCCCCTACATCTCCACCACGCTGGCGCCGAGCGGCACCCAGCAGCTGTGGATCATGGACATGTACTCGTTCCTGCTGGCCGGGCTGCTGATCACCATGGGCGCGCTGGGCGACCGGATCGGCCGCCGCCGGCTGCTGATGATCGGCGCCGCCGGATTCGCCGGGGCCTCGCTGCTCGCCGCCTACGCGGACGGCGCCGGCCAGCTGATCGCCGCCCGCGCCCTGCTGGGCGTCGCCGGGGCCACCGTGATGCCCTCCACCCTCGCGCTGATCCGCAACATGTTCCACGACCCCAGGCAGCGCCAGGTCGCGCTCGGCGCCTGGGGCGGCGCCCTGACCGCCGGCGCCACCCTCGGGCCCGTCGCCGGCGGCCTGCTGCTCGACCACTTCTGGTGGGGTTCGACCTTCCTGCTCGCCATCCCGGTGATGGCCCTGGTCCTGCTCGCCGCCCCGGTGGTGCTCCCCGAGTACCACGCCCCGCGGCGCGGCGGCTTCGACCTGCTCGGCGCCGCCCTCTCACTGGCCGCCGTCCTGCCCCTGGTCTACGGCGTCAAGACGCTCGCGGTGGACGGCTGGGACCCGCTCGCCGCACTCGCCGTCCCGGCCGGCCTGCTCCTCGGCGGCGCCTTCTACTGGCGGCAGCGCACCGCCGCCGACCCGCTGCTCGACCTCGGCCTGTTCCGGATCCGCGCCTTCAGCGGAGCGATCAGCGTCAACACCATGGCGATGTTCGCGATGATGGGCTTCACCCTCTTCACCTCGCAGTACCTGCAACTGGTCAAGGGCATGAGCCCGTTCGGCGCCTCGCTCTGGTCGCTCGTCCCCAGCGTGGGCGTCGGCGCCGCCGTCGGCCTGAGCTCGGCGCTCGCCGGGAAGGTCCGTCCGGCGGTGATGATGGCCGGGGGCTTCCTGATCGGCGCGACCGGCTTCGCGATGATGACCCGGGTCGGCGTGGACTCCCCGCTGGCGCTGATCCTCACCGCGGCGGGCGTGCTGGCCGCCGGCACCGTCGGCACCATGACCCTCACCGCCGAGATGGTCGTCTCCGCCGCCCCCGCCGAGCGGGCCGGCGCCGCCTCCGCCACCTCGGAGACCGCCGTCGAGCTCGGCAGTTCCCTCGGCATCGCGCTGCTCGGCGCGGCCGGCGCCGCGGTCTACCGCTCCCGCCTGGACGGCGCCCTCCCCGCCGGCCTGGACGGCGAGGCCGCCCATACCGCGCAGGACACCCTCGGCGGCGCGGCCACCGTCGCCGCCCAGCTGCCCGGCCGCCTCGGCACCGACCTCCTCGCCACCGCCCGCGCCGCCTTCACCGACGGCCTGCACGTGGCCGCCGTGGTCGGCCTCCTCCTCACCATCGGCGCCTCCCTCCTCGCCTACCGCCTCATGCGCCACCTCCCCGCCACCACCCCCGCACCGACCCCCGTCCCCGAACCCGCCACCGCCTGACCGCCCCCACCCCCGGTCCCCCGCAAGCGCGTCATCCCAGCCCCCGCCCACCCCCGGGCGGGGGCTGCCGCGCTTGCGCCCGCCGGTTATCCGGCTGCGCCGGGGCAGCCCCCGTGCCAGGCTTCCTGGATGACCAACGGGGTGAACCACGGGCGGGTGCGGGGGAGTTATGACGCGGTGGCGGAGGAGTACCGGGAGCGGGTGGGCGGTGAGTTGGCGTTCAAGGTGATGGACCGGGCGCTGCTGGGGGTGGTGGTCGAGGGGGCCGGCGGGGGGACGGTGGCGGATCTGGGGTGCGGGCCGGGGCATGTGGCGGGGTGGCTGGTCGGGCAGGGGGTCGGGGCGGTCGGGGTGGACCTCTCGCCGGCGATGGTGGCGGTCGCGCGGCGGGACCACCCCGGGGCCGAGTTCCGGGTCGGGGACCTGCTGGCCCTGCCGGCCGGGGACGGCGAGTTCGCCGCCGCGGTGGCGCTCTACTCGGTGATCCACCTGGAGCCGGCGGAACTGCGGCCGGCCTTCGAGGAGATGCGGCGGGTGCTGCGGCCGGGTGGGGCGCTGCTGGTGGCGTTCCACCTGGGCACCGAGGTGCGGCGGCTGGACGAGTGGTGGGGCCACCGGGTGGACGTGGACTTCCACTTCCTGGAGGCGGAGACCGTCGCCGACCTGCTGGCCTCGGCCGGGTTCACCGTGACGGCCAGGCTGGAGCGCGGCCCGTACCCGCAGGAGGCGCAGACCCGTCGCGGCTACCTGTTCGCCCACCGGGACTGACGGGCGCCCGCCGCACGGCGGCCGGAACCGGCCAAAAGCCGGGCGCGGTACGGTCGTGGGAGCCGTGGTCCGCGAGCGCCCGCTCCCCGGCCGGCCCCGGCGGCACCCTTCGCCACCAGGGGCGGACCTCCGCCCGGACCCGTCCGCGCCTACCCTGATCTGGGCCGATGCACCGGCCCCGGGCGGCCCCGGCGGCACCCCGGACCGTCCCTCCGCGCAACATCTGGTTTTTGACCAGCGTTTCCCGGCCGGTGTATACGTTCGCCGCCGCAGGCAGGCATACTGGCCAGGACGGGCGCTTTGCCCAACTGTGACGTATGACTCTAGACAAGAAGGGACCGGTGGCCAGGGATGCTGCGTAACGGTCTTGAGCCCTGGCACGTGCTCGTGGTGCTGGCTGTCGTGATCCTGCTGTTCGGGTCGAAGAAGCTGCCGGAGATGGCCCGCGGCCTCGGCAAGTCGATGCGCATCCTGAAGGCGGAGACGAAGGCGATGCGCGAGGACGACACCCCCGCCGCCGACGCCGCCCAGGGTACCGCGCAGAGCACCGCCGCCCCCGCCGCTGCCGCCGCCCCGGCGCAGCCGGCCGCCGAGCAGCCCCGCCAGGCCGTGAACCCGACCCATGTGACCAAGGCCACCGAGCAGCCCCGGTCCACCACCGCCTGAGACCCGGCGGCACGAAACCCGGCCGAAGCCCCCGCCCCCGTGGCGGGGGCTTCGTCGTGTCCGGCCGTCGGGCCCGCTCCCCGGACGGAGCAGCCCGGGGAGCGGGCGCGGGCGTGAACGGGGCAGGCTGGCCGGGATGTCCGCGAACCAGCAGCCTCCGCCGACGGACCGGCCCCGGGACACACCCGACCCTCGGGCCTGGAGCCTGCTGCTCGGCTCGTTCACCCTGCTGATGGCCGGCTACTTCACCGTGCCGCTGCGCGCCCTCGGCAGTGACCGGCCGCTGCTGAGCTGGGTGCTCTTCGGGGCGGTGCTGACCGTGCTGACCGGGCTGCTGCTGAGCCGGATCGTCGACAGCATCCGGGGCACGGGCCGTCACCCCGGGGCCTGGCTGGCCTTTCTGATCTGCCTCTCGCTGACCGTCTTCGCCGCCACCTACTACGTCCTGGCCGACCGTCCGGGCGAGTTCGAGGGGCTGGTGACCCGCCTGGACGCGCTCTACTTCACCGTCGTCACCATGGCGACCATCGGCTACGGCGACATCACCCCGGCCGGGCAGGGGCCGCGGCTGGTGGTGCTCCTGCAGATCGCCTACAACTTCGTGTTCCTGGCGGCCGCGGCGGGCGCGCTGAGCCGGACCCTGCGCACCGGCATGGAGACCCGCGCCGCCCACCGGGACGACCGCAAGGACGAGGACGGCCCCTCCCACCGGCCCCATCACCGCCGGAAGGACCACTAGGACGACACTAGGACGGCACCAGCGCGGCACCGGGGGCGGCGCCAGGACGACGCTAGGAACGGCTGGCGTCGATCACGCAGAAGCGGTTGCGGTCCGGGCATTCGAGGACGACGAAGTCCGGGTCCTGCGGGTAGAGGTCCCAGTCGACGTGCCGCGCGCCGAGGCCGACCAGGCGTTCCACTTCGGCCGCCTGGTCGGCCGCGTCCGCCGCGTAGAGGTCCAGGTGGACGCGCGGGTGCTCCTGCGGCGGCGTGACGCTCCGCCCGAGCGCCACCTGGACGCCGCCCGCGCCGGGCATGCCGCCCTCACCGGGCCCGCCGTCCGCCGGGACGAGCACCACCCAGTCGTCCTCGATCACGCCGCCACGGGGGACGTACCCGAGGGCCTCGCCCCAGAACGCCACAGCGCGGCGGACGTCCGCCACCCCGAGCACCACCGAACCGATTCTCAGCATGCCGCCGATTCTTCCGGACCGGACCGGCGGACCGGCGGACCAGACCGCGAGACCAGAGCGGCAGACGAGCGATCAGGCGGGGACCAGACCCGGCTCGCCGGCCGCCACCGCCCAGGAGGCGGAGGTCCGCACCGGTGACTCGCGCACCGCGACGCTGTCCACGGTCCGGGCGTCGGTCAGCCACCGATCCCGGTCGACGTCCAGCCGCAGGTAGCCCCGGCGCAGGCCCTCGAAGTAGCGCACGTGCGGGTTGAGCGCGGGGTTGAGCGCCTTGAGCGGTGCGTCGAAGGCGGCCGGGAAGTCCGAACTGACGCTGGTGGCCGTGAACTCGACGGCGACCGGGGCGGTGGCGAGGTCGTCGCGATCGACCCTCAGATCGCTGAACCAGGAGGAGTGGATGTCCCCGGCGAGCACCACCGGGTTGGCCACCGCGGTGTCCCGCAGGAAGCGCAGCAGCCGGGTGCGGGCGGGGTCGTAGCCGTCCCACTGGTCAAGGTTGGCGAGCGGCGGCAGCGGGTGGGCCGGGTCCAGGAAGTCGGGGAAGCGGATCTGGCTCATCATCACCTGCTGGGCGATGACGTTCCAGCGGGCCCGGGAGCCGGCGAGGCCGCGGCGCAGCCACTCCTCCTGTTCGGCGCCGGTCAGGCTGCCGGCGGCGTTTCCCAGGCCGTCCGCGACCGGGCCGAAGTCCTGGCTGTGGCCGCCCGGTTGGTCGGTGCGGTACTGGCGGGTGTCGAGCACGTTGAGGCGCAGCAGGTCGCCGAAGTCGAAGCGGCGGTACAGCCGGTAGTCGGGCGAGCCGTCGCGGTAGGGGTTCCGCAGCGGCATGTGCTCGTAGTACGCCTGGTAGGCGGCGGCGCGCTCGCGGGCCATGGCAGCGGTGTCCTGGTGGCGGGCGCCGGTGTCGTCGACCTCGTCGACCAGGCCGGCGTGGTTGTTCTCGACCTCGTGGTCGTCCCAGGTGACGATCCAGGGGAAGGCGGCGTGGGCGGCCTGCAGGGCCGGGTCGGTCTTGTACTGGGCGTGCCGGGCCCGGTAGTCGGCGAGGGTGACCAGTTGGTCGAGGCCCGGGGTCCGCGGGGTGGTGTGCAGCCGGTCCGGGTGGGCGCTGTGGGGGTCGGTCTCGTAGATGTAGTCGCCGAGGTGCACCACGGCGTCGAGGTCCTCGGCCGCCAGGGCGGTGTAAGCGGGCCAGTAACCGTGCTGCCAGTCCTGGCAGTTGACCACGCCGAGGCGGAGCCTGCCGGGGTGGGCGCCGACCGCCGGGGCGGTGCGGGTCCGGGCGGCCGGGCTGAGGTGGCGGCCGGCCCGGAAGCGGTACCAGTGGTCGCGACCGGGCCGGAGGCCGCGCACGTCGACGTGCACGCTGTGCGCGCGCCCGGCCTCGGCGGCGGTGACACCGCGCCGGACGACCCGGCGGAAGGCCGGGTCCGCCGCGACCTCCCAGGAGACGGGGACGGTGCGGGTGCCCATGGAGGCGGCGTCGAACGGGTCGGCGACCAGCCTGGTCCACAGGACGACGGCGTCGGGCAGCGGATCGCCGCTGGCCACGCCGAGAAGGAAGGGGTCTCGGCGGACCGGTTCCGCGTGCGCCGTACGGATGTCGAGCGCCTGGGCGGCCGCGGCGACGGCGGCGCCGACCAGCAGTCCGCGGCGGCTGAGCCCGGCGGACCGGGGCCGCGGACCGGACGGCCGGGGCGTCGGGGACGTCGGGTCCGCCGGGGACGAGGGCGACGGGGACGGCGGGGACGAGGGCGACGGGGACGGCGGCACGGCGGACCTCCTGCGGCTGCTGAACGTCGGAACAGCAAGGCCGATATTCCATCAGAACCGTGCGTGGCGGGCCATGAACAGGAGGCGACGTCTTGCCCATTCCCCCGTTCGCCGCCCGGGAGTTACCGTTCCGCGTCGGCCGCCGCGCCACCGCGCCGGCGCAGCGACATCAGGAGCAGGAAGACCGCCGACATGACGGCCGCCGCCCGCAGCACGCCCGGCGCGGACTCCCACACCACCTGGTTGGTCTGTTCGCCCGGGTTCAGGGCCGTGCCCCAACGGCCCTGGGCGCGGCCCCAGACCCAGAGCGAGCTGCCGCTGATCGTCATCAGCGGGATCCCGAACACGGCCACCTTGCGGGTGAGATCGGACAGATGGCGGGAGAGGTAGCCGAGTGCCCAGCCGATCAGCATGGCGATCAGCTGTCCGGTGACGGCGCCGCCGATCAGCACGGCGGCGGAGAGCAGCAGCAGGGGCGAGGGGCGGCGGCCGCCGGCCCCGGCCTTGGCG
>NZ_BAAAKJ010000056.1:38626-38956 GCF_039527695.1 Kitasatospora putterlickiae | reverse complement strand
CGCGAGCAGGACGCGCGCCCGGGACGTCGACGACCCGGCCAGCGCGGCGACGTCCCGCTCGTCGACGCCCGCCCCGGGAAGCAGCCCGGACAGCACGAAGGCCCTCCCGACGTCCCCCGACAGCGCCCGCCGGCCGGCCCGCAGTGCGGCGGCCAACCCGTCGGAGCCCGCCCGCCGTTCCTCGTCCAACTCGGCCACCAGCGCCGCGACGCTCCCGCCACCCGCCGCGAGCCGAGCACCCAACAGTCCTACCGCCAGCGGCAGTTGGTCGCAGAGCGCGACCAGCCGCGCGGCGGCGTCCGGTTCTCCGGCGACCCGCGCGGCCCCGCC
>NZ_BAAAKJ010000056.1:38249-38580 GCF_039527695.1 Kitasatospora putterlickiae | reverse complement strand
CAGCGGGACGGCGCCCTGGCGGGCGACCAGGTCGGCGGTGAGCCGGGCTCGGCCGGTGACCAGCACCGGCACCTCGGGGTGGCCGGGCAGCAGCGGTTCGACCTGCTCGGCGGAGGCGGCGTTGTCCAGCAGGAGCAGCATCCTGCGGCCGGCGGTCAACGTCCTGAGCAGGGCGGCGCGTTCTGCGGTCTCGGCCGGGATTTCGGCCGCCCCGAGGGCGCCCAGCAGGTCGGCCAGGGCGGCGGCGGGGGTGAGCGGGGCGGTGTCGTCGCCGTGGAGGTCGACGGTGTGGCGGCCGTCGGGGAAGCGGTCGGCGCGGCGGTCCGCCCAG
>NZ_BAAAKJ010000056.1:29185-38242 GCF_039527695.1 Kitasatospora putterlickiae | reverse complement strand
GCGGTGGCCATGGCGGCGTCCAGGCGGGCCAGTTCACCGGCGCGGCCGGCGAACGAGCCCGGTCCGCAGGACGGTTCGCCGCCCGCTTCCGTCGATGGCGCGGGCCGTTCGAGGTACCGGACGAGCAGGGCGGCGGCGGTCCTCCGGCGTGGCTCGGCGGCCAGCAGCGCCGTCAACTGGGCCACCACCTCCGGCATCCGGGCCTCGGACTCACCGCGCCGGGTGAGCGTCTCGACCGCGAGCCGTTCAACGGCGCGCCACCGGGCGGCGGTCAGGCGCGGCCCGGCCTCGGCGGCGAGCCGGGTGGATCCGCATCCGTCGAGGGCGGGCCCGCGCCAGAGGGCGAGCGCGGTGTGCAGCAGGCCCACGGAGTCGGCGGCGGCCTCTCCGTAGGCGGCGGCGCAGAGCCGTTCGAAGCGGTGGGCGTCGACGGCGTCCGGGTGGCCGAGCAGGGCGTAGCCGGTGCCCCGGCCGACCAGGTGGAGGCCGTCCGGGTCCTCGGGTATGGAGCCGGCCAGGGGTGTGGGGTCGGCGGCGGCGTCCAGCAGGCGGCGCACGCCGGTGACGTGGCCCTGAAGCGCGGAGCGGGCGTCGGCCGGCGGGGCGGCGCCCCAGAGCAGGCCGGTCAGCCGCTCGGCCGGGACGGTCCGGCCGAGGTCCAGGGCGAGGGCGGCGAGCAGCGCGCGCCGTTTCGGGCCGGGTTGCGGCAGTGCTCTGCCGTGGTCGTCCTGGAGCTCGAACCGTCCGAGCAGATTGATGCGCACTGCCGCTCCCCACCGCGTTCCGATCAGTCGATCAGGGTGAGAGCATAGGGAATGTCTGGATTGGTCCACACCTTTCCTGGTGAGCGCCCGTTGTCCCGAACTGCGGTACCCCTCCCGCGCCATGACGATTCGCCGGAACCACTCAGGAGGTCTCCAGCCCCAGCCCGGTGGCGCGGAAGAAGCCGTGACCGGCGAGTCGGGGCGAGAGGCCGAGGGCGAGGCGGCGGGCGGTGACCCGGCCGGGGCCGAGGCCGAAGCCGGAGTCGCCGCTGATCCCGCGCGCCGCCAGCTCGGTGGTGATCATCGTCGCCACCACTCCCGCGGTGGCCTGCGTCGGTTTCTTGAACTCGGCCTTGAACCGGTTGCCCGACGGATGCCAGCCGTCCGCCCGCATCGCCGCCGCGACCTCGGCCGGGTCGCCAGGGCGCGGGCCGACCCGCAGCAGGACGCCCTTCTCGGTGCTGTAGGCGACCGAGAGCCCGCCGCTGAGCTGCGGCGCGGCGATCGAGAAGGTGACCTTCTCGCCCGGCCGCTGCACCGGCAGCTGCTCGATCCACGCGGTCAGCAGGCACTCCAGCCCCTCCCGCAGGTGCGGCAGCGTCAGCGCGAGCCGCCCGCCCGGCAGGAGGTCGGCGGTGCCGCCGGGCGCCTGGTGGGCGAGGTGGAGCTGCCAGCTGTACCGCAGCAGGGGGAAGTCGCTGGGGCCGTCGGGGCCGCCGGACGGGCCGCCGTACTCGAAGGCGAGGCGCTCGTCCTCCTCGTACGCCGCGGCCGGTTCCGTCTCCAGCCGGATCCGGCGTCCTTCGCAGAGCAGCCGCAGCAGCCGGCCGTTCTCGCCGGCCTCGCGCCAGCGGACGTCCGGGCCGTTGGGGCCGCCGCCGAACAGGGTCGGTTCGCCGAGGACGGCGCAGACCGCCCGGTAGACCTCGCCGAACACCGCCCTCCGGTGCTCCAGCGTCAGCGGAAGCTCGTCGAAGCGGTGCAGGTCGAGCACGTCGTAGGTGCCCTCCGGAGCGGGGCGCAGGTGGGACCTGCGGCTGGCGAACGACGGCCCGAACAGCGGGTCCGCGGTGCGGATGTCGGCCCACCTCTCCCCGAAGTCGACCCGCGTCCCGGGGAGTTCGGCGGCGATCCGCTCGACCGTCTCGACCGCGCAGTGCCCGCCGGGCGCGTCGTGCAGGGCCGGGACGAACGCGGCCACCACGGCGGGCAGTTCGGGGCTGGCGTGCTCGACCTGGAGGACGTGCGGCTGGAGCGCGATCCAGGCGCGGCGGTCGTTGGCCTGGAGCAGCATGGTGCGCCGGGCGGACTGCCAGCGCAGCCCGAAGCCGTCGGCGGCGGTCGGCACGGCGATGGGCGAGCCGATCCCGCGCAACGCCTCGGAGAGCGTGCGCAGCGCGGCGCGCCGCTCCTGCTCGGGCGCGGGCGGCCGGAAGTCCAGCAGCGGGACCCAGGCCCGCCGGTAACCGTCGGCCTTGGGCGCGGTGGCGCCCAGGAACAGTTCGGCGCCGAGCGGCCGGTGGAGGCCGGCCTGCAGGCCGACGACCAGGAGGTCCGGGAAGGCCCGGCGGATCTTCCAGTCGGGCCGGGTCTCGACCAGCCGCTCGACGTCCGCCCTGGTCCAGCAGTCGTCGAGGTCGTGCAGGGTGCGGACCAGCCCGACGGTGGTGGGCAGGTCGGCGGTCCAGCTCACGGCGCTCTCGGCTCTCACACGGCCGATCATCGCAGCGGCCACCGACATCCACCGCTCAGAGCACCCACCCGTCCTGACCGTCGATCACCAGAACCTGCCCGTCCCGCAGCACGAGATGCGGGGTCCCGTCGGCCCGATACCCGGCGGCAACCCGCCCGAGGGCCGCCCAGATCGCGGGCTCGCCGTCGATGTACACGGCCGGGCCCCGCCAGTCGTTTTCCGCCGGCTACGCTCCGACCTCCCCGTCGATCGCCTCCCGCAGCAGGTCCGCGTGCCCGTTGTGCCGGGCGTACTCGTGGATCAGGTGCAGCATCACCAGCCGCAGTGAGACCTCCGACCGCCAGCGCGGCTGGTACCCGGTGACGTCCAGCGAGTGCGCCTCCCGCTCGATCCGCCGGGCGTGTTCCACCTCGGTCTCCCAGGCCGCGAAGGCCTCGGCGCGGTCGGCGCCGGCCGCGTCGTACGCGGCCTGGTAGTCGCCCTCCGGGGACCAGAGCAGCGGCACGTCCTCTCCGTTGATCACCCGCCGGAACCACGTCCGCTCGACCTCCGCCATGTGGCGCACCAGGCCGAGCAGCGTCAGTGTCGACGGCGGGCTCGACCGCAGCCTCAGCTGTTCCTCCGTCAACCCGGCGCACTTCATCGCCAGCGTCCCCCGATGGAAGTCCAGGTACGCCCGCAGCGTCTCCCGTTCCCCGCCCGTCAACGGCGGCGCGACCCGCCCGTCCTCCGTGCCCATCCCCACAGTGCTCTCCTCGTCCCCCGTGTCCCGGTGATCCGCCGCCCACTCTGCCATCCCGGTCGGCGGTAGGGTGCGGGGAGCGACGGAGCCGAAGTCACAGCGGTAGGCATGCTCATCATCCCGTACTACTCACAACCCGATTGGCCTGCGTGTTGTCGCGCGAAACCACTTCCTTCGGGTAGTTCCGTCCTAGGCATGTTTGGGTACGTACAGCGGCGCGCGTCCGCGGGAGGCCTGGGGCACCGGCACTCCCGTCCGTCGCCGCCCCCATCGGCCGCCGCCACTACACACGAGGAGCCCGAGCGAGCCATGAGCCAGGACCGCATCCCCGGACCGGTACGCCAGACCTACGGCGCCGACGATCTGTCACGGGCCGCCAGCTTCGGCGGCGGATTCATCAACTTCGGGGACTGGAGCGGCATCCGCACCACCGCGCCCACCCCGGAGGACCGGATCCGCAGCCAGGAGGACCTCTACCGCCGGGTGCTGCGGGCCTTCCCCGGGCCCCGGGAGTCGCTGCGGCTGGGCGAGGTCGGCTGCGGGCGGGGGCTCGGTGCGGCGCTCGCGCTCTGCGAGTTCCGGTTCGCGGCGGTGACCGGGGTCGACATCCACCCGGACCAGATCGAGCGCGCCCGCGCCGTCAACGCCAAGGCGCTGGCGACCTTCCCGGACCGGCTGGCCTACTCGCTGGGCTCGGCGGACGACCTGCCGTTCGCCGACGCCTCGCTGGACGGGCTGTACTCGGTCGAGGCGGCGCAGCACTTCCGCGAGCTGACCGGGTTCGCCCGCGAGGCGGCCCGGGTGCTGCGGCCGGGCGGGCGGCTGGTGGTCACCAGCTTCTTCAGCGCGCCCGGGCCGGACGTCGCCGAGCGGCTGAAGATCCTGCTCGGCAGTTTCGCCAACGGCCTGGACGTCGCCCACCCGCTGGACGGGTTCACCACCGATCTCGCGGCCGCCGGGTTCACCGACGTCGGCACCGAGTCGATCGGCGCGGACGTGTGGCCGGGGCTGGACCGCTACCTGGAGGGCACCGTCCCGCCCGGCCACTGGACCCGCAACTTCCTCCACACCTGGCGCGACGGCCTGTTGGACTACCACCTGGTGACCGCCACCCGCCGCTGACCGGGCGGCGCCCGGAGCGATCCCCGCGCGCCACGGGGATCGCCCGGACCAGCGGCCCAGCGGCCCAACGGCCCGCCGGGTCAGCCCTGGTGGACCAGCAGCGCCGTCCGGACGGCCGATTCGAGCGCGCCCTCGACCCAGGCGGGCTTGGTGGAGGTGTGGTCCCCCGCGAAGTGCAGGCGCTCCTCGGAGACCGGGATGTCCGGGAACAGTTCGGTGTGCTGCCCGGGGAGCAGCACCGACGCCTCCCCGTAGGCGTAGTGGTCGCGCATCCACGACTGGGTCTTGCACTTGGTGGTGAAGAAGACCTCACAGCGGCGGCCGAAGACGGCCTGCACCCCGGCGAGCGCCCGCAGGTAGCGCTCCTCGTCGGCGTACGCGTCCCACTTGAGCGCGTCGTCGGCCCAGCTGTACGAGGCGAGCACCACGCCGCCGTCGCTGCCCTCCATCGGGTGGGCGTGCTCGAAGTAGACGAACCGGTTGGCGTTGTCGCTCACCGAGCCGCCGCCGCGCACATGGCTGGCCTCCGGGTCCTCGCCGAGCGGCCGGAAGTCCGCGAAGCACGTCCTGAGGTCCTCCGGGACGGTCACCCCGAGCCGCTGCACCGAGGCGTGCGCGCCGAGGTACCGGCCGTCGTCGACCCGGCCCGTCCGGTACCGCTCGTAGAGCCCGGCCTCGATGGAGTCCAGCGAGGCCTTCCACTCCTCCTCGGTGAACTCCCACCAGCGGCGGGAGAACTCCAGCAGCACCTTGGTCGCGGCGTCGTAGTGCAGTTCGGTGATCGCGCGCCGCTTGCCGTAGCCGAGCGGCGGTTCGAAGGCCACGTGCCGCAGCCCGGCGAACGGGACGGTGATGATGGCCTCGTCGCCCTCGAAGACCTCGGTGGTCCCGCCCTTGCCGCTCTGGCAGTCCTCGGAGACGGTGTGCACCCGGACCCTGCCGCCGTGCCGGTCGACGCGCACCGCGCGCCGGTCGAACCGCACCTTGCCCTTCACGGCCGCGTAGAGGGCGTCGACCAGCCGGGCGGTGCCGCCCTTGATCTCCCAGAACTTCGTCTTCGGGTCGATCAGCGCGGCGGACAGGAAGCTGTGCACGAAGGAGAGGTGCAGCCGCGAGGTCACGTTCTGGACGGTGCCGATGAGGTCGATGGTCCTGGTGTCCAGCCCGGCCTCCTCGGTGAGGTACCGGTACATCGACCAGTGGCCGTACCGCCGCAGGACGGTGGCCCAGCCCTCGACCAGCGCCGCGCCCTCCTTGCCGCGGACCAGCGCCAGCGCCGGTTCCAGCGCCTCGGTGTAGACGGCGGCGGCGGTCCGGGCGCGGTTGGGACCGGTGACGCCGAAGCTCTCGTTGACCGCCCTCGGGTCCGCCTCGTAGTCGGCCCGGCGCACGTGCAGGCCGTTGACGTGGATCCAGGTGCGGTTGGCCCGCTTCGACGGGTTCTCCACCTCCACGTCCACCAGCAGGAACTCCTGGCGCGGCAGGTCGTACTTGTCGAGCAGCGCCATCACCAGCGGATGGCTCTCCGGCAGCCGCATCGCGCCGCCCTCGGCGTACTGCTTCGGGTCGGCGAACGGCTGCTGGCCGTTCTCGTGGCCGCCGCTGCGGAAGGTCTTGATCCGGCCGCCGACCCGGTTGCCGTTGGCCTCGATGAGGACGACGTCGTGGCCGGCCCGGTTGAGCAGGTCGGCGGCGAGCAGCCCGGCCGGCCCGGCGCCGACGACCAGGACGCGCTTGGTCGCCCGGGCCCGCCCGGTCGGCAGGCCGTCGCGGACGATCTTCAGGTAGCCGGGGACGAGCGGGCGGTCGTCCTCGTCGTAGACGGCGATCGCGCGGGCCACCGTGGTGTACGCCTGCTCGTCGGTGCCCGGCGGCACGGCGGCCGGGGCGACCGAAGGGGCGAGGGCGGGGGCGACGGCCGGGCTGAGCGCGCTCGCGGGCGCGGCGGAGGCGGCGGTGAGCCCGGCGGCGAACACCGAGGCGCCGGTCATCGTGACGACGGACCGCCGCGAGGGCCCGGCCGTCGTCACCCCGCCCTCGACGGTCGCGCTCGCGGCCGTGGCCGTAGCCCTGGCCGTGGGACGGGTGGCGGAAACGTTCACATCTCTAGTGGTCATGACGCACCACTCTTGGCGCCCACACGACGCGACGGAACCGGCATCACCCGGACGGGAACATCAACCACTCGATCGGATTCGAGCTCCCCCCGCACATTGACGCCCGGTCCGGACGAGTCCCGCACGCGATGGTCCGCGCCCCGCTGGGCAGACACCTCGTGGGCGGCGCCCTCACGAGCCGCCCCCGGCCCAGTCTCCCGCTTGGAGGACCCCGTGACCGTTCCCGCCCCCGCCACCCCGCCGCTGCGTTTCCCGCCCGGCTTCCTCTGGGGCGCCGCCACCTCCGCCTACCAGGTCGAGGGCGCCGCCGCCGAGGACGGCCGCACCCCCTCGATCTGGGACACCTTCTGCCGGACGCCCGGCAAGGTCCACCGCGGCGACACCGGCGACGTGGCGGCCGACCACTACCACCGGTTCCGCGAGGACGTCCGTCTGATGGCCGAACTCGGCCTCACCGCGTACCGGTTCTCGATCTCCTGGCCACGGGTGCAGCCCACCGGCCGCGGCCCCGCCGCCCACCGCGGCCTGGACTTCTACCGCCGCCTCGTCGACGAGCTGCTCGCCGCCGGGATCACCCCCGTCGCCACGCTCTACCACTGGGACCTCCCCCAGGAGCTGGAGGACGCCGGCGGCTGGCCCGAACGCCGCACCGCCGAGCACTTCGCCGCCTACGCGGCCCTCGCGGGCGCGGCGCTCGGCGACCGGGTCACCGAGTGGACCACCCTCAACGAGCCCTGGTGCAGCGCCTTCCTCGGCTACGGCTCGGGCGTGCACGCCCCCGGCCGCACGGACCCGGTGGCCGCCCTGCGCGCCGCCCACCACCTCAACCTCGGCCACGGCCTTGCGGTCGCGGCGCTGCGCTCCGTGCTGCCCGCCGGGGCCCGGCTGTCGGTGTCGCTCAACCTGCACGCGCTGCGCCCGCTCACGCCGTCCGCCGCCGACCGGGACGCCGTGCGCCGGATCGACGCGGTCGGCAACCGGGTGTTCCTCGGCCCGATGCTGGACGGCGGCTACCCCGAGGACCTGCTGGCCGACACCGCGCACCTCACCGACTGGTCCTTCGTCCGCCCCGGGGACCCGGCCGCGATCCACCGGCGACCGGACTGGCTGGGCGTCAACTACTACACCCCCAGCGTGGTCTCCACCGCTCCCGAGGGCGCCGAACCCGCCCGCGAGGACGGCCACGGCGCGGGCGGCGCCTCCCCCTGGCCGGGCGCCGACCGGGTCGGCTTCCACCGGCCCCCCGGCGGGCGCACCGCGATGGACTGGGCCGTCGACCCGTCCGGCCTGTACGAGCTGCTCACCGGGCTGGCCCGGCGCCACCCGGGGCTGCCGCTCGTGGTCACCGAGAACGGCGCGGCCTACCCGGACGAGCCCGGCGCGGACGGTTCCGTCGACGACCCCGACCGCACCGCCTTCGTGCACGCGCACCTCGCGGCGCTGCACCGGGCCGTCGCCGACGGCGCCGATGTGCGCGGCTACTTCCTCTGGTCGCTGCTGGACAACTTCGAGTGGGCGTACGGCTACGCCAAGCGCTTCGGCCTGGTCCACGTCGACCACCGCACCCTCGCCCGCACCCCGAAGTCCAGCGCCCGCTGGTACGCCGCGGTCGCCCGGAGCGGCGTCCTCCTCCCGCCGGGCGCCGGGTAGCGGTCCGCTTCCCCGGCCGTCTCGCCCGTCGGCCGGGGTCTCGACGGGTGTCGGCGCGGTGCAGCAGACTCTGCGGGACGGCCCCCACCGCGCCCACCAGCACCACCCGTATCCCACCGAGTACGTACGAGCGCATCGGAGAACCCCCACGGTGACTACGAGTCGACAACTGGACCTCCCCTTCGCCGACGGCCGTTCCGGCAGCGGGCCCGCCACCTGGGGCCAACGGGCCATCTGGGACAACGTCAACCGCTCCGCCCCGGCCGACCGCCCCCGCTTCAACATCACCACCGCGGCCCCGCTCGACCCGGGAATGCCGCTGCCCGCGATCCTGACCGCCCTCGGGCACCTGCTCCACCTGCACGACTCCCTGCACACCCGGCTGCTGCCCGAACCGGACGGCACCGGCCTGCGCCAGAGCGTCGACCCGGCCGGCCGGCTGACGGTGCACGTCCGTGACTGCGCGGCGGACGCCGGGCGGGACGAACTCGCCGCCGTCGGAGGCGCGTTGCACGACGAACTGGCCGGACTGCCGTTCGACTGCACCACCGAGTGGCCGATCCGGACCGGCCTGGTGGTCGCCGACGGCCTGGTACGGCACATCTCGCTGGTGCTCTCCCACACGGCGGTGGACGGCACCGGCATGGGCCTGCTGGTCCGCGACCTCAGCGAACTCGCCCTGGGCGCCTCCCCGGACGACATCCGGGCCGCCCGCTCACCCCGGCAGCCGCTGGAGGAGGCCGCGTTCCAGACCTCGGAGCGCGGCCTGAAGCGCGACGCCAACGCCCGCGCGTACACCGTGCGCAAGCTGCGCGCCGCCCCGGCCCGGCTCTTCCCGCCGAACGGCGCCGGCTCCCCAGGGCGGTTCCCGAACGCCGTGCTCGACTCGCCCGCGCTGCTGCGCGCGGTCGACACGGTCGCCGCCGCGCACCGGAGCGGCTCCTCCGCCGTCCTGCTCGCGGCGGCCGC
>NZ_BAAAKJ010000056.1:18111-29177 GCF_039527695.1 Kitasatospora putterlickiae | reverse complement strand
CCGCCGCGATGACGGCGCGGCTGGCCGGGCGATCGGACGCGGTGCTCCAGGTCGTGGTCAACAACCGCTTCCTGTCCGGCCTGTCCGACGCCGTCAGCGTGGTCGCCGGCGACGCGCTGCTCCACCTCCCGGACGCCGACGGCGACTTCGGCGAGGCGGTGCGCCGCACCCACGCCGCGTCGATCGCCGCCTACCGGCACGCCTACTACGACCGGCGCCTGCTCGACGCCGAGGTGGAGCGCCTGACCGCCGAGCAGGTGCCGCTCGCCGACCGTTCCTGCGTCTTCAACGACACCCGGGACCTGATCCCGAGCGGCCTGGCCGCCCCGGCCGACCAACCCGCGCCCGCCCAGGACGGGGACGGGGGCAGCGACGGGCGCACCACCCTCAGCTGGCCCGTCGACTTCGACCCCCGCCCCGGCCTGACCTACGCCCTGGACGCCCTGCGCACCCCCGCCGCGCTGCGGCTCGCGATGACCGCCGACCCGGCGGTGCTGCCCCGGCCCGCGATGGAGCGCTTCCTGTACGGCATCGAGGAGTTGGTGCTCGCCGAGGAACGCGCCCTGCGGGGCTGAAACGGCGACCGGGGCCCGTCCGTCCGCTCACGTCCGGACGGCCGGGCCCCGGCCCTTCAAAGGCGACCTATATCTGACGACCAATCACCTACCGTGCTCATGCACGGTGTTGGTCTCCTGGATCTTCTTCCAGGACTTCGGCTCGGTCCGCGCACCCGGCGCGGCGCCCGCCGCGAGGCCCGCCCCCGCCGCCGGAGCGGCCGCGACGCCCGAGGAGCCCACCGGCGGCTTCGCCGGCGTGTACAGCCAGGTGTTGAAGAGCTCGCCCAGCGGCTTGCCGGAGACCCGCTCCGCGTACGCCTGGAACTGCTGGATGGTCGCGTTGCCGTACTTGCGCTCGGCCGGCCAGCCCTTGAGGATCGCGAAGAACCTGTCGTCGCCGACGGCGTTGCGCAGCGCCTGGATGGCGATCGCGCCCCGGTCGTAGACGGCGCCGGCGAACTGGTGGTCCGCGCCCGGGTCACCCGGCTCGATCGACCAGAACGGGTCGTCGGCCGGGTGGAGGTCGTAGGTGAAGTCGGCCAGCTCCTGGGCGGTGCCCTCGTTCTCGTGCTCCGACCAGAGCCACTGCGCGTACCGGGCGAAGCCCTCGTTGAGCCAGATCTCGCTCCAGCGCTGCACGGAGACGCTGTCGCCGTACCACTGGTGGGCCAGCTCGTGGACCACGACGGAGGTGTTGGCACCGCGCGCGAACTGCGCGGGGCTGTAGAAGATCTGCCCCTGGGTCTCCAGCGCGTACCCGGTGGTCACGTTGGGCACGTAGCCGCCGACCGAGTCGAACGGGTAGGGCCCGAAGACGCCGCTCAGCCAGTCGACCAGCTCACCGGTGCGCTCGACACTGGCCTGGGCCGCGCCGGCGTTGACGCCGAGGTCGGGGCTGTAGGCGGTGATGACGGGCAGCCCGCTCGGAGTGGTGTCCTGGCGGAGGTCGAACTTCCCGACCGCCAGCGTGGCCAGATAGGTGGCCTGCGGCTTGGTCTGCCGGTAGTTGTAGCGGGTCCAGCCCGGCCGCTGGCTGGTGGTCAGGGGGCCGTTGCTGATCACCTGGGTGCCGTTCGGCACCAGCACCGAGACGTCGAAGGTGGCCTTGTCGGTGGGGTGGTCGTTGCTGGGGTACCACCAGGCGGAGCCCTCGGGCTCGTTGGCGACCACGCCGCCGTCGGGGGTGCGGATCCAGCCGGAGAAGCCGCCGCGCTCGACCTCGCCGGGCTTGTCGGCGTAGCGGACGACGACGGTGACCGGACTGCCCTTGGCGATCGTCCGGGCGGGGGTGATCTCCAGCTCCTGGTCGCCGGAGGTGGCGAACTTCGCCGCCCGGCCGTTGACCAGCACCTCCTTGACCTGGAGCACGAAGTCGAGGTTGAAGCGGCTGAGGTCCTGGGTGGCGGTGGCCAGGATGGTGGTGGTGCCCTCCAGCTCGTCGGTGGCGGGCTGGTACTTCAGCCGGATGTCGTAGTGCGAGACGTCGTAGCCGCCGTTTCCGGCGTACGGGTAGTAGGGGTCGCCGATGCCTGCGGCGCCCGGTCCGGCCTGGGCGGCGGAGGCGGGAACGGTCAGGAGCAGGGCGAGCGCGCCGGCGGCGGCAGAGACGATCAGCCTCTTGCGCACAGTGGTCCTCCACAGGGTCACTGGGACAACGGGTC
This sequence comes from Kitasatospora putterlickiae, assembly GCF_039527695.1. Taxonomy (NCBI): domain Bacteria; kingdom Bacillati; phylum Actinomycetota; class Actinomycetes; order Kitasatosporales; family Streptomycetaceae; genus Kitasatospora; species Kitasatospora putterlickiae. Next base: position 26,959 of record NZ_BAAAKJ010000056.1, on the reverse strand, counting down.
GGTCGGATCGATCCTTGTCCCAACGGCCCTTGACCTACGCCTGAACAATGAGATGTTCATCAGAAGATACAGGCCGACATCAAGCCGCCGCCGAACGGTGACGGCGGGTCATGAACCGGCCGGTCCTTACGGCTCGGCCCTCTCTTTCGGATCACGTCGGACCAGTGGGCGTCGTTGATGGGCCCCTCCTGCCCGTGGGCGGGCGAGGAGGGAGCGTGCATCGGCGGTGCGGAGGAGGGAGTCCATGCGGAGCATCGGCGACCGACGACAAGCCGGCGAGGTGCGTGCTCCGGCGGCGACCGCCTGGCGTGATCCAAAAGAGAGGGCCTAGGACCCCAGGGCGACCGGCGCGCGGACCAGCGAACCGTACTCGGTCCACGAGCCGTCGTAGTTCTTCACGTGCGGGTACCCGAGGAGCTCGGTCAGCGCGAACCAGGTGTGCGCCGAGCGCTCCCCGATCCGGCAGTAGGCGATCACCTCGCGCTCCGGCTCCACGCCCTGCCCGCCGTACAGCGCCCGCAGCTCCTCCGCCGAGCGGAAGGTGCCGTCCTCGTTCGACGCCCGCGACCAGGGGATGTTGACCGCGCCGGGGATGTGGCCGGGCACCTGTGCCTGCTCCTGCGGCAGGTGCGGCGGCGCCAGCGCCTCGCCCCGGTACTCGGCGGGCGAGCGGACGTCCACCAGCGCCGCGTCCGACCCCGGCTTGGCGAAGACCTCCGCCTTGGCCAGCACCTCGTCCCGCAGCGCCCGCACCTCGGGGTGCTCGGGCCCGGTCAGCCGGTAGGGGCTGTGCTGGTAGTCCATGACCTCCTCGGTCAGCTCGCGCCCCTCCAGCTCCCACTTCTTGCGCCCGCCGTCCAGCAGCCGCACCGGGCCGAAGCCGCGCAGCCGCAGCAGCCAGTAGGCGTACGCGGCGAACCAGTTGTCGTTGCCGCCGTAGAGCACGACGGTGGTGTCGTCCTCCACCCCGGCGGCGCGCAGCAGGTGCTCGACGCCCGCGCGGTCCACGTAGTCGCGGCCGACCGGGGTGTGCAGGTCGGTGGTCCAGTTCCAGCCGACCGCGCCGGGCAGGTGGCCTCGGCCGTACGCCTCGGTGTCCTCGTCCACCTCGACGACCCGGAGCGTGCCGTCGTCCAGGTGGTGGGCCAGCCACTCCGTGCCGACCAGTGCCTCGGGGTGTGCGTAGCCGTCGCCGGTCATGGCCGCCCTCCCTTCACACGGGGACCCTTCGAACCTACGTCCGCACCCCCCGCCCCGGCCACCCGGACCCGCCGCTACGCCGGGGAACCGTGACGCCGGGGAGCCGCTACGCCGCCGTGGCCAGCCTGGCCACGTAGTACTGGTTCAGCGGGTCGCCCTCGATCCGCTCGACCTCCACCGAGCCGAAGCCCGCCTCGGCCAGCATCCGGCGGGCGGTCTGCTCGCCCCAGACGGTGCCGAGCCCGGCACCGCCCTCGCCGAGCGAGACCGTCATGCAGTAGAAGGTCGAGAAGGTGTACAGCGCCGGGGCGAGCGGATGGCCGATGTTCTCCTCCAGCCGGCTGCTGGCCGCGATGTCGCCCATCAGGAAGACGCCGCCGGGCCGCAGCACGGCCGCGACGGCCCGCAGCGTGCGGTCCGGCCGGGCCAGGTCGTGGATCACGTCGAAGGCGGTGACCAGGTCGTACGAGCCGGTCAGGCCGGCGGAGTCGGCGAGCTCGAAGCGGGCGTTGTCCAGGCCGTGCGCGGCGGCCTCGGCCTTGGCCCCGCCGATGCCCTGCTCGGAGATGTCCACACCGGTGAACCGGCTGGCCGGGAAGGCCCTGGCCAGCACGTTGACGGCGTGCCCCTGCCCGGTGCCGAGGTCGACCGCGTCGATGCCCTCGCGCAGCCGTTCGGTGAGCCCCGGCACCAGCGGCACGATGGCGTCCACCAGCGCCAGGTCGTACAGGGCGGCCGTCTCCTCGCCCTGCAGCGCCTGGAAGCGCGGGTAGGCGGAGTACGGCAGCCCGCCGCCCTCGCGGAACACCTCGACGATCCGTTCCTCGACCTGGCCCATCAGCGCCAGGTACCGCATCATCCCGGCCAGGTTGTCCGGCCCGGCGTCCCGGGTCAGTGACGCCGCGTGTTCGGGCGGCAGCCGATAGGTGCGCGACTCCGGCTCGTACTCGACGAATCCGCCGACCACCATGGCACCCAGCCACTCGCGGACGTAGCGTTCGTCCAGCCCGGCGGCGCGGGCGACCTCCTCACCGGTCGACGGCGCGAGCCCGGCCATGGTGTCGAAGAGGCCGGTCTGGTGGCCGACGCTGGCCATGAATCCCAGGCAGGCGTCATTGAGCACCTGCACCACACGACCCGCGAACTCCTCCTGTTTCGCCGGGTCCGGTTCCCGTTCGGACATGGTTCCTCCAGCGCCGTCTCGGGACCTGCGCGAACCCTCCCCTCGTCACGCTACGCCGCCACGGGACGATTCCCCACCCCTGATCCCCGGCCCTACGGCGCGGGCCAGGGCACCTCCTGCCGCTTCTCGTAGCGGTAGCCGGCCGCCTCCCAGCGCGCGCCCTCCTCGGCCAGGCGGCTCTTGAACCGGTCCCAGGAGTGGCTCTCCTTGGACGACCAGCCCAGCTCGGCGAGCGCGGGCAGCCGGGGCAGCAGCATGAGGTCGAGTTCCTCCGGGGTGTCCAGGGTCTCCGTCCACAGCGGCGCCTCGACGCCGAGCACGGAGCCGCCGGGCAGCGGCAGCAGGGTGTCCGGGTCCCAGGAGTAGGCGGTCCAGACGTCGATGGTGCCGGCCCAGACCAGCCCGAGCGGGTAGCCGCGCTCGTACTTCATGTCCAGGTAGGTGCGTCCGGAGGGCGACATGATCACCTTGGCGCCGCGCTCGGCGGCCTCGATCAGCTCCGCGTCCCGCCCGGACCGGCCGTCCCAGAACTGCAGCACCCCGACCCCGCCCGGCGCGGTCTGGTTCCAGCCGACCGGGGTCTTCCCGGCGGCGAGCACCTGGTCGTTCACCCGCTTCACGAACGCCGCGTACTCGGCCGGGGAGATGTTCTTCACCTCGTCACCGCCGATGTGCAGGTACGGGCCCGGGGTGATCCGGGCCAGCTCGGTGATCACGTCCTGGGTGAAGGAGAAGACGGCGTCGCCGGTCGGGCAGAGCGTGGAGAAGCCGACCTCGATCCCGGTGTACGGCCAGGGGCGGGCGCTCCTGGTGCAGTCCAGCTCGGGGTAGGAGGCCAGGATCGCGTTGCTGTGACCGGGCAGGTCGATCTCCGGGACGACCGTCAGGTAGCGCTGCTGCGCGTAGCGGACGATCTCCTGGTAGTCGGCCGCGGTGTAGAAGCCGCCGGGGGTGCCGTCGACCTCGCTGACCGCGCCGACCGTGGTCAGCGCGGGCCGGGACGGGACCTCGATCCGCCAGCCCTGGTCGTCGCTCAGGTGCAGGTGGAGGTGGTTGAGCTTGTAGAGCGCGAGACGGTCGATGAACCCCTTGACCTCGGCGGGGGTGAAGAAGTGGCGGGTGACGTCGAGCATCGCGCCCCGGTAGCCGTAGCGCGGGCGGTCCTCGACGGTGACCGGCGCGACCGTCCAGTCCGGGCCGCCGGTGACCGCTCGCGGGCTCTCGATCTGCGGGGGCAGCAGCTGACGGAGGGTCTGGGTGCCCCGGAAGAGGCCCTCGGGGGTGCGCGCGGTGATCCGCACGCCGGTGGCGTCGGCGGTCAGCCGGTAGCCCTCGGTGCCGGTCTCCTCGGGGAGCGCGGGGTCGAGCAGCAGGCTGATGCCCTCGGCGCCCGCCGCGGCGGAGGCCTCGTCCGCCAGCGGGAGCGGCAGCCCGGTCGGGCGGCGCAGCGCCTCGGCGAGTTGCTCGGCGACCCGCCGCACCTCCCCGGCCTGCCGTTCGACGGCCTCGGTCCCGGCGACGGTCCGCACCACGGTGCGCTCGGTCAGGCGGTAGCCGGGGCCGGAGCCGGCGGTGACCGAGTGCGGCACCGGGACGATCCGGTCGGCGGTGCGCGGGCCGGCGGGTACGGCGCCGGTCCCGCCCGGCCCGCCCTGGTCGGCGTCCTCGCCGCCGATCGCCCGCTGCACCCCGAAGCCGACCGCCGCGAGCAGCAGGACGACGGCGAGGACCAGCACTCTGCGGGTCCGGGCGGAGAGCCCGGCTGTTCGAATCGGCACGGCCGCTCCCGGTGTCGTCAGGCACTCCACCGGCCGCTGTTCACGGCCGGTTCACCGGAATGGTCTCAACCAATCTCCGTCTTGTCCCGCGCTTCGTACGAATTCGCTTCGCAGAAGACCCCCCCTGCGCTGGAGCACGCCTCGACCGGACCGCTCAGGAGAAGACCACCGAGCGGACCAGCAGCCGGTTGCCGGCGCGCCCGCCCGGCCGCAGCGCGAAATAGGTGTCGCCCGCGCAGCCGGAGTCGAGGAAGACGGTGGCGGTCGAGCCGGTCTGGTTGGACGGCGCGAACGCCGGTTCCGCGGCGGTGGCCTCCGGCAGGTCGATGCAGGACCTGCTCTTCGGGTCGATCAGCGCGCCGGTGTCGTCGGCGCCGTACTTGTAGCGGAATTCGCCGGTGGCGGCGTTGGCGGAGAGCGGCACGGCGAGGACGAGCGCGATGGCACTGGTGGCGGCGAGCAGGGCGTTGCGCAGACGCATGACGGGTGGCCCTTTCAGGCGGTACACGGCGGTACCTGGGGAATTGGTGCGAGATCACCCTAGAGGCCCAAAAAGCAGGGAAACGATTCTGCTAATCCATCCTTTCGGGTGGTTTAAACGTGTTTCCCGCGACTTATCCGTTCGCCCGTTTGCTTGGAACACCGCCCGCGCCACCCGGCCGCGCGTTCACCCCGGCGGCGCGGTGAAGTAGTAGCCGGAATCGATCAGCACCGGCAGATAGGCCTTCAGCGCCGCCACCGTCTGCGAGCGGTCCCCGCCGCCGTCGTGGTTGAGCACGATCGCCCCGGGGCGGACGTCCTTGAGGATCCGGTCGGTGATCACGCCCGTCCCGGGACGGGCCCAGTCCCGGGGGTCGACCGACCAGGCCATCGGCCGCATGCCCAGGTCGGCGCTGACCCGCAGGGCCGTCGAGGACCAGTCGCCGCCCGGCGCCCGGAACCAGGTCGGCACCTTGCCGGTGGTCCGGTGCAGCAGGTCGGAGGTGCGCTCCAGCTCGTCGCGGACCTTGCCCTCGGAGAGGCCGCGCAGATCGGGGTGGGTCCAGGTGTGGTTGGCGATGTGGTGGCCGCGGGCGGCGATCTCGCGGACCAGGCCGGCGTGCTCGACGGCGTTCTCGCCGATCAGGAAGAAGGTGGCCCGGATGCCGTACTGCTCCAGCAGCGCCAGGACGGTCGGGGTGTGCCGGGGGTCGGGGCCGTCGTCGATGGTGAGCGCGACCACCCGCCGTTCGGCGTTCAGCTCGTACACCGGTCGGCTCTCCCCGGCCGTCAGGGTCCGCGCGGGAGCCGAGGCCGGAGCCGAGGGAGCGGACGCCGCCGCCGACGGGGTCATCGCGGCGGCCGACGCCGGGGCGGGAGCGGCGCCCGCCGGCGTCTCGGACGGCCCGGCGGACGGACTCGGGGCGGCCGACGGACTCGGGGCGGCGGACGGCGAGGCGGCCGGGGAGTCCGGGACGGCGTCCGGCCCCTGGGACTCCAGCGCCCGGGCGGCCCGCACCACCTCCGCCGCCCGGCCGCAGCCGGTCAGTCCGAGCAGCGACATCCCCGCCGCGACCAGCAGCAATCTTCGCGAAGTAATCTGACGATCAGACAGCATGGCGCATATCTCCCCCGTTCACCGACCGGCCTCCCAGCGGCTACCCCGACGGGCTCGATCACCACCCCAACGGCCCATGTCACGACCGGTTCGCCCACCCCGTGACCGGATCCCCGTCAGGCCCGCTACTCTGACCTCTCCCAGTGTGATGATCTGTCTTCAGAGGACGTGGCCATGACGAGAAGTCAGGATTCCGCCGACCGCTCCGACAACGACGACGCCGAGCTGAGCCAGTGGGAGAAGTACGGGGTGGACACCAGCACCCCGCACTCCGCCCGGGTCTACGACTACTGGCTGGGCGGCAAGACCAACTTCCCGCCGGACCGCGCGATGGGCCAGGCCATCGAGCGGGCCGTGCCCACCATGAAGGCGCAGGCCAAGGAGAACCGCGGCTTCCAGAAGCGCGCCGTGCGCCACCTCGCCGAGCGCTACGGCATCCGCCAGTTCCTCGACCTCGGCACCGGCATCCCCACCTCGCCGAACACCCATGAGATCGCCGAGTCGGTCAGCCCCGGCACCCGGGTGGTCTACGTGGACAACGACCCGATCGTGCTGGCCCACGCCCGCGCGCTGATGGTCTCCACCCCGGCCAGCCGCACCACCTACATCCACGCCGACCTGGGCAAGCCCGCCGAACTGCTGGCCGACCCGGCCCTCACCTCGACGCTGGACCTCTCCCAGCCGGTCGGCCTGCTGATGATCGCCGTGCTGATGCTGATCGCCGACGAGGACGACCCGTGGGGCAAGGTCGCCGCGCTGCGCGACGCGCTCCCCTCCGGCAGCTACCTCGCGCTGACCCACCCCACCCAGGACTTCAACGAGGCCGCCGTCGCCCAGGTGACCGCCTCCGCCCGCGCCGCCGGGATGACCCTGGTGCCGCGCACCAAGGAGGAGGTCACCCGGTTCTTCGACGGCTGGGAGCTGGTCGAGCCCGGCGTCGCCCCGGTGATGGCCTGGCACCCGGAGGGCGAGCGGTCCGAGGACCCGTACGCGGCGTACTACTGGGGCGGCGTCGCCCGCAAGATCTGAGCCACCGCCCGGAACCCGGCCGCCACCGGCCCCGCCCACCCCCCGCCGGGCGGGGCCGGCCCGCAGGCCGGGCGCTCCCGGGGTTCACTTCAGCAGACGGGACATCCGCCGGTCCGCGAGCGGCCTGCCGCCGGTCTGGCAGGTCGGGCAGTACTGCAGCGAGGAGTCCGCGAAGGACACCTCCCGCACGGTGTCCCCGCAGACCGGGCACGGCTGCCCGGTCCGCCCGTGCACCCTCAGGCCCAGCTTCTTCTCCGCCTTCAGCTCCCCCGCCGCCAGCCCGCGCGAGCGCTCCACCGCCTCGCGCAGCGTCGTGCCGAGCGCCTCGAACAGCCGCGCCGTCTCCTCCGCCGACAGGTCGGCCGCCAGTTTGTACGGGGACATCCGCGCCGCGTGCAGCACCTCGTCCGAGTAGGCGTTGCCGACGCCGGCGAGCACGCTCTGGTCCCGCAGCACCCCCTTGATCCGGCGCCGCTCACCGCTCAGCAGCGCGCGGAAGCGCTCCAGGTCGAAGCCGGGGGCCAACGGGTCGGGACCGAGCCGGGCCACCCCCGGAACCTCCGCCGCCTCCCGCACCACGTACGCCGCGAGCCCCTTCTTGCTGCCCGCCTCGGTGAGGTCGAAGCCGTCCCCGTCCGGGCCCTCCAGCCGGACCCGCAGCGCCAGCGGATTGCGTCCGCCCGGACGCGGCGGCAGCGCGGGCAGGCCCTCCTTCCAGCGCAGCCAGCCCGCCCGGGCCAGGTGGACCACCAGGTGCAGCCCGCCGGCCTCGATGTCGAGGAACTTGCCGTGCCGCACCACCGGGCCGACCGTCCGGCCCGCCAGCGCGGTCACCGGCGGGTCGTAGGTCTTGAGGGCGCTGATCGCCACCGGCTGGACCTCGGCGATCACCCGCCCGGTCAGCCGTTCCGACAGGTAGGCGGTCAGGGCCTCGACCTCGGGCAGTTCCGGCATGCGCCCAGTCTCCCCCGGCCGCCCGCGGGCCGCCCGCCGCCTTTGCCGTCCACCGGCGCGCGGCGCAGGCTGGAGGGGTGGACCGCGCGCCAGCCGAGGAGGTCCGGCCCCGTCATGAGCACGCTTGAGGAACAGATCGACATCGAGGCCCCGGTGCTGGCCGCCTGGGAGCAACTGCACCGGGTCCACGACTACCCGCGGTTCGTCGACGGCGTCCGCCGCGCCCAGCCGCACGGCCGCAACCTCGCCCACCTGGAGGTGGAGATCGACGGCGCCGGGCGGGACGTCGAGACCGAGATCACCGACCGCGGGCGCGGCCGGGTGATGACCTGGCGCACCCTGGACGGCCTGCCGCTGCACGGCGCCTTCGCGCTGCGCCCGCTCGACCGCACGCACACCCGGGTGCAGATCCGCGTCGAGTACGACCCGCGGGAGGTGCACGAGGTGTTCGGCGGGCCGGGCGGCTTCGCGCTGGCCGGGGCCATCGAGCGCTCGGTGCGGACCGACCTGGCCCGGTTCCGGGAACTCGTCGAGGCCCGGGTGGCGGCGGCCGCCGTACCACCCGAGCCGGTCGTCCAGACACCCGGGATCGTCTCGGTAAACGGCATATAAGCGCAGCTCAGGGCTGGTGGTGAGGATCTTCACAGGCGCCCGCCGGACGCGTCGTCCGGCCCCCCACCTGTGGCACACTCGGGTCCCATGAGCACGGCCCCGCTCCCCAGGACGCTGCGCGCGGCGATCTTCGCCGCGCTGCTCGTGCTGCTCGCGGGGCTCGGTCAGGTGCTGGTCACCGGCCGTCCGCTGCCGCTCGGCACGCTGGTCCTGGCCGGCGCCGCGGTCTTCGCGGTGGCCTTCGCGCTGGCCGGCCGCGAACGCGGCTACCGGGCCGTCGCGGCGGTCTTCCTGCCGCTGGAACTCGGCCTGAGCGCCCTGTTCGACCTCGCCCAGTCGACCTGTCCCTCGCTGCCGCCCGGCACCGGGCGCGGACTCGAACCGCTGCTCTGCGGCGGCGGCTCGCTCGGCGGGTTCCTGCTCGGCCACGGCCTCTCCCGGCCGGCCGGGCTGGCGGCGCTGCTGGTCCTGCACGGCGCGCTGGGTCTGGCCGCC
>NZ_BAAAKJ010000056.1:15869-18086 GCF_039527695.1 Kitasatospora putterlickiae | reverse complement strand
GCCGCCGCCGCCTGGCTGCGCGGCGCCGACGCCGCGCTCCGCTCGCTGGCCCGCACGGTGCGGATCCTCGGCGACTTCGCCCAGCGCCTGCCCGCCGCCGCCCGCCGTTGGCTGCTGCTGCTCGTCGCCCCGCTGCCGGCCCGCCCGGTGGTCCGGGTGCCGTTCCCGCGCGCCAGCCGGGTCCGGGTGCCCGCCGAGTCCGTCCTGCTGCGCCCCGCCGTCCGGCGCGGCCCGCCGGCGCTCGCGCCGGCCTGCTGAACGACCCGCGCCAGAAGGTCCTCGGCCGGCCGTGCCGCCTCCGCGCCCGCACGCCGTTCCACGAGCACCAGGACGACCTTTCCCATGAGCACCTCCCCCAAGAAGACCCCCAGGAGCGCCTCCGCCGCCGAGCGCAAGGCCGCCCGCCGGGCCGCCACCGAGCGGATGCGCGAGGAGCGCGAGCGCGCCGAGCGCTCCGCCCGGATCCGCCGCCGCACCGTGGTCGGCGCCGCCTCCGCCGCCGTGCTCGCCCTGGTGGCGGGCGTGGCCTTCGCCGTCGGCGGCTCCTCCGGCTCCGACGACACCGCGGCCTCCGGCCCGCTGGTGGTGCCGGCCAACGCGGGCGGCGCGGACGGCACCGTGATCACCTACGGCAACGCCGACGCCCCGCACACCCTGGAGGTCTACGAGGACTTCCGCTGCCCGTACTGCGAGCAGCTGGAGACCACCACCGGGTCGACCATGCAGCAGCTCGCCGACGCCGGCACGTACAAGATCGAGTACCGCCTGGCGACCTTCCTCGACCAGGGCCTCGGCGGAAAGGGCTCGCGCACCGCGCTGGCCGCCGCCGGCGCCGCGCTGAACGAGGGCGTGGACAAGTTCAAGCAGTTCCACGACGTGCTCTACGCCAACCAGCCGGACGAGCGCGAGGACGCCTTCGCCGACGTCAACCACCTGCTCGACCTGGCCGGCCAGGTGCCGGGCCTGAAGACGGACGGCTTCGTCAAGGCGGTCCAGGACGGCACCTACCTGCCGTGGGCCAACCAGGTGAACAAGGCCTTCGACAAGACCGGCGTCACCGGCACCCCGACCGTCCGGCTGGACGGGCGGAAGCTGGACGTCTTCGCGGGCGGCGCGCCCGTCTCGCCCGGGACGTTCACCGCGATGGTCAAGCAGGTGACCGGATGACCGCCGCCGCCGAGCGCCGCGTCCACGGCGCGAGCCGCCCGTTCGCCCTGCTGCTGGTGATCGGCGGCGCGCTGGGCCTGTTCGCCTCGGCCGTCCTCACGCTGGACAAGATCCGGCTGCTGAAGGACCCGTCGTACGTTCCGAACTGCAATATCAATCCGATCATCAGCTGTGGCTCGATCATGCGCAGCGACCAGGCCGAGGCCTTCGGCTTCCCCAACTCGCTGATCGGCCTCGCCGGGTTCGCGGTGGTGATCGCGATCGGAGCCGGGCTGCTGGCGGGCGCCGCGTACCGGCGCTGGTTCTGGCTGGGCCTGCAGGCCGGCACGGTGTTCGGGGTCGGCTTCGTGACCTGGCTGATGTACCAGGCGCTGTACCGGATCGGGGCGCTCTGCCCGTACTGCATGGTGGTCTGGGCGGCGATGATCCCGCTGTTCTGGTACACCACGCTGCACAACCTGCGGTCGGGGATCATCCCGGTGCCGCGCGGCCTGCGCCCGGTGGTGCGGGAGGCGGCACGCTACCACTGGGTGGTGCCGGCGCTCTGGTACGCGGTGATCGCGCTGCTGATCCTCAAGCGGTTCTGGTACTACTGGTCCACGCTGATCTGACCCCCCGCCCGCCTCCGGACCCGCGTCGGCCCGGAGGCGGGCGCCCCGCGATCCCGGGCGAGGCCGCGATGTCGAAGATCGTTCTTTTCATGTCCGTGTCGCTGGACGGCCGCTTCGAGGGGCCTGACCACGACATCTCGTGGGGCCGCGTCGACGAGGAGGTGCACCGCTACCTCAACGCCGAGCTCGGCCGGATGGGCGGCTTCGTCTCCGGGCGGATCACCCACCAGCTGCTCGCCGACTACTGGCCCACCGCCGACCGCGACCCGGACCTCGAACCCTGGATGGCCGAGTTCGCCCGGATCTGGCGGGCGATGCCGAAGACGGTCTTCTCCCGCACCCTGCGGCGGGCCGACTGGAACACCACGGTGCTCCCCGAGGTCACCCCGGAGGCGGCCCTGGGCACCAAGGTCGCCTACTTCAACGACCCCGACGGCAC
>NZ_BAAAKJ010000056.1:7584-15791 GCF_039527695.1 Kitasatospora putterlickiae | reverse complement strand
CTCGGCGGCGCCGACCTGGCCGCGTCCTTCCGCGCCCTCGACCTGCTCGACGAGTACCACCTGCTGGTCAACCCCCTCGTCCTCGGCCGCGGCCGCCCGCTGTTCCCGGCCGACACCCCGCCCGAGGACCTGGAGCTGCTGACCACCCGCACCTTCGGCAACGGGGTGGTCCTGCTGCGCTACGCCCGGACGGCGGCCCGGGGCGCGAACTCGTAGGCGGCGACCTCGGCCAGCAGGGCGGCGCGGCGCTCCTCCGGCAGGAACGAGGCCTGGAAGGAGTTGGCGGCCAGCAGCCGCAGCGTCTCGTCGTCCAGGCCGAGCGCCTCGGCGAGGGCGTCGAAGTTGTCGCCCGCGTAGCCGCCGAAGTAGGCCGGGTCGTCGGAGTTGACGGTGGCCAGCAGGCCGGCGTCCAGGATGGCGGGCAGCGGGTGGTCGGCGAGGGTGTCGACGCAGCGCAGCCGGACGTTGGAGAGCGGGCAGAGGGTGAGCGGGATCCGCTCGCGGACCAGCCGCTCGACCAGGGCCGGGTCCTCCAGGCAGCGCAGTCCGTGGTCGATCCGCTCGACGCCGAGCACGTCCAGCGCCTCGGTGATGTACGCGGCCGGCCCCTCCTCGCCGGCGTGGGCGACCCGGTGCAGACCGGCCTCGGCGGCGCGCCGGTAGACCTCGCGGAACTTGGCCGGCGGGTGGCCGACCTCGGCGGAGTCCAGCCCGATGCCGGTGATCCGGCCGCCGAACCAGGGGCGGGCGGCCTCGAAGGTCTCCAGCGCGGACTCGGCGGACTCGTCGCGCAGGAAGCACATGATCAGCCGGGTGCTGACGCCGTGCCGCTCCTCGCCGCGGTCCAGCGCCCGCCCGAGGCCGTCCACGACGACGGCCAGCGGCACGCCGCGCGCGGTGTGCGCCTGCGGGTCGAAGAAGATCTCGGCGTGCCGCACGCCCTGCGCCGCCGCCCGGGCCAGGTAGGCCTCGGCCAGCTCGGCGAAGTCCTCCTCGGTGCGCAGCACGGCCATCAGCGCGTAGTACAGGTCGAGGAAGGACTGCAGGTCGGTGAAGGCGTAGGCGCGCCGCAGCTCCTCGGTGTCCGCGTACGGCAGGGTGACGCCGTTGCGGGCGGCGAGCGCGAAGGCGAGTTCGGGCTCCAGGGTGCCTTCGATGTGCAGGTGCAGTTCGGCCTTGGGGAGGGGCATCGGTGTCAGTCCGGGGATCGCGGTACGGATACGAAGTTGTCATCCTACGATTCCGCCGCCTCCGACCACGCATCGGGCAGATCGCGCACCCGCCGGTACGGCGAGGCGATGAGCAGGCCGGCGGAGGCCATCAGCAGCAAGATCATGATCCACACCGTCGGCCGCAGGCCGAGCACCTCCCCCAGCAGGCCGCCGATCACCGCGCCGAGCGGGATGGTCGCCTGGTTGGCGGTCATCGAGGCGGACACCACCCGGTTGAGCAGCGCGGGCGGCACGTAGCGCTGCCGGAAGCTGCCGAGCACGACGTTGGCGAGCACCACGCCGCCCACCATCACCGCCAGCCCTGCCGCGTACAGCGACAGCCCCGCGCCGGGCCGGGCGGTCGGCAGCAGCAGGCCGAAGGGCGTGATGGTGAGCAGGGCCAGCAGGACGCCGCGCGCGGTTCCGTACCGCCGGGTGACCGGGCGGGCGAGCGCCGCCCCGGCCACGCCGCCGAGCGCCCCGGCCGCGCCCAGCCAGCCCACCCCGGAGGGGGCCACCCCGAGTTCGTCGATCAGGAAGAGCGCCGACACCGCCTGGTAGCCGGCCAGCGCGAGGTTGGCGACGGCCCCGTAGCGCAGCAGCGCGCCCAGGTACGGGTCCCGGCGGACGAAGGCCAGCCCCTCGCGGACCTGGCGGCCGAGCGGGGCCGGATCGAGCGCCGGGGCCGTCGTCCGCCGGTCGCGGATCAGCAGCAGCGCGGCCACCGCGGCCAGGAAGCTCACCGCGTCGACCAGCAGTCCGACGGCGGCGCCGAAGGCCTGCACGGTGAACCCGGCCACGCCCGGCCCGGCGACCTGGGCCGCCGAGGCGCCGCCCTGGAGCTTGGCGTTGCCCTCGGTGAGCTGCTCGGGGCGCAGCAGGTCCGGCAGGTACGCCTGGTGGGCGGCGCCGAGGAAGACCGCCGCGGTGCCCGCGAGCAGGGCGACCAGCAGCAGATGGGCGAAGGTCAGCACGCCGGACCAGGCGGCCGCCGGCACCGAGGCGTACAGCACCACCGAGACGAGGTTGCCGCCGACCAGCACCGCGCGCCGGCCCCAGCGGTCGATCCAGACCCCGGCCGGCAGGCCGACCAGCAGCCAGGGCAGCCAGACGGCGGCGCTCAGCAGGCCGGCCGCGAGCGGTCCGGCGTCCAGGGTGACCACCGCGACCAGCGGCAGGGCGACGGCGGTGACGGCGGAGCCGAAACGGCTGATCGTCTCGCCCGCCCAGAGCAGCCGGAAGTCGCGGTGGGCGAACAGGCCGGCGGGTAACCGGGGCGCGCCCCGCAGTCCGGTGTCGGTCACGGCCGGGCCGGGACGCTGTAGGCGAAGGCGAACACCGGCCGCCGTTCGCGGCCGTCCTCGGGGACCGGCCGGACAGCCCACCGGGACAGCAGCTCGACCAGTTCCCCGGCCAGCTCGCGGGCCTCCTCGGGGGTGAGCCGCAGCCAGGTATCGGTGGCCACGGCGCAGCCCTCCCGCCACGGCTCGGGGTACTCGTGCCGGGCGGCGGACCAGCCGCGCACCAGGGCGGCCTGGCGCTCCAGTTCGAGCGAGCCCGCCGCGTCGGCGACGGCCTCGGCGACCGGGTCGTCGGCGAAGTCGGCGCGCCGCCAGCGCGGGGTGCCGTCGGTCGGGCGCCACCAGCGTTCGCGGCGGTCGCGGGCCAGCTCGGGCGCCTCCTCGACGAGGTCGGCGTCGGCCAGCACCTTGAGGTGGTGGCTGATGCTGCCGACGGCCTGGCCGGTGCGCTCGGCGAGCAGGCCGACGGTGGCGGGGCCGTCCACCGCGAGCAGGTCCAGCAGGCGGCGGCGGACGGGATGGGTGAGGGCGGCCAGGACGCGGGAGTCGGCGATCTGCCGGACGGCGCGCGCGCTGGGCTCGGTCGGTTCGGACATGCCGTGAGACTATCCACAAGAATCCTTGTGCAACAGCCCTTGTACATGACTTCTTGTGCGACCCGGCCACCGGCGTCGTCCAGGTGTACGGAAGGGGCGCGCGGGGCACCGGGTATCCGGGGGGTTCCGTTCCCGCCGAGGAGGGAGTGGCCAATGCGGCACCCCGACGCCCCGCACACCAGGCCCGAGGGCATCTCCCCGCACGCCCTGGACAACGACACCCTGGTGCACGAGCTGGAGCAGCTGCACCGGACCAGGCACGAGACCTTCCTGTACGGCTCCGAGGAGGCGCTGAAGCGGCACACCCTGCGCACCGGGCAGCTGGAGGCGGAGTACCTGCACCGCTTCCCCAACCGCCTGGTCACCGCCGGCCGGACCAGGGCCGGGGCCCGCGCCCGCGCGGCGGCGGCCCGGGCCGAGGCGCTGCCCGAGTAGCGGGGCGGACGCACCACCGCCCGGCGGGACACGCCGGGCCGTGTCGGCGTGCCCCGACGGGGGCGGTGGGCGAGGGTGGGAGGACCGACACCTCCACTCCGCGCAGCCCCTGGGAGGGCCCCGATGCCCATCGCAAGCGTGAACCCCGCGACCGGCGAGACCCTGGAGACCTTCGAACCGCTGGACGCGGCCGGCCTGGAACAGCGGCTGGCCCGCGCCGAAGCGGCGTTCCGGACCTACCGCACCACCTCCTACGCCCAGCGGGCCGGCCTGCTCCGCCGCGCCGCCGACCTGCTCGACCAGGAGCGCGAGACCGTCGCCCGGACGATGACCGAGGAGATGGGCAAGCCGCTCACCGCCGCCCGCGCCGAGGCCGCGAAGTGCGCCAAGGCGATGCGCTGGTACGCCGAGAACGCCGAGGCGCTGCTCGCCGACGAGCACCCCGAGCCGGCCGACGTGGCCGACTCCGGGGCGGCCCGCGCGTACGTGCGGTACCGGCCGGTGGGCGTGGTCCTGGCGGTGATGCCGTGGAACTTCCCGTTCTGGCAGGTGGTGCGGTTCGCCGCGCCGGCGCTGATGGCCGGCAACGTCGGTCTGCTCAAGCACGCCTCCAACGTGCCGCGCACGGCGGTGGCGCTGGAGGAGCTTTTCCAGCGGGCCGGGTTCCCGGAGGGCTGCTTCCAGACCCTGCTGATCGACTCGGGCGCGGTGGAGGGGGTGATCCGCGATCCCCGGGTGGCCGCCGTGACGCTCACCGGCAGCGAGCCGGCCGGCCGGGCGGTCGCGGCCACGGCGGCCGACGTGGTGAAGAAGGCGGTCCTGGAGCTGGGCGGCAGCGACCCGTTCGTCGTCCTGCCGAGCGCGGACCTGGACGCCGCCGTCGCCACCGCCGTCACGGCGCGGGCGCAGAACAACGGGCAGTCCTGCATCGCCGCCAAGCGGTTCATCGTGCACACCGACGTCTACGACCGGTTCACCGCGGCGTTCACCGAGGCGATGCGGGCGCTGAAGGTCGGCGACCCGATGGACGAGGCCACCCAGGTCGGCCCGCTGGCCAGCCGGCAGGGGCGGGACGACCTGGCCGAACTGGTCGACGACGCGCGCGAGCACGGGGCCCGGGTGGAGTGCGGCGGGCGCCGGCCCGACGGCCTGGGCACGCCGGGCCTGGACGGCGGGTGGTTCTACGAGCCGACCGTGCTGAGCGGCATCACCCCGCGGATGCGGATCCACCACGAGGAGACCTTCGGCCCGGTCGCCACCGTCTACCGGGCCGCCGACCTGGACGAGGCGGTCGCGCTGGCCAACGACACCCCGTTCGGGCTCAGCTCCAACGTCTGGACGGAGGACCCGGCCGAGCAGGACCGCTTCGTTCGGGACATCCAGGCGGGCGGGGTGTTCTTCAACGGCATGACGGCCTCGCACCCGGCCCTGCCGTTCGGCGGCGTCAAGCGCTCCGGCTTCGGCCGTGAACTGTCCGGCCACGGAATCCGGGAATTCTGCAACATCACCACGGTCTGGATCGCCTAGGAAACGCGCAGCCCGCTCAGGACGCGCCCCTCGCGCCCCCGGCCGGGGCCGTACGCCCCGGCCGGATCCGGCCACATTTCCGGACAGCCCGTTACTCCGTTTGCGCACTTTCCCCCGGCGTCGACGAGGCGAACGGGAGGATCGCCCTTCACGGAGCACGGACAGACCCTCCACAAAACCCCTTCGTTGACAAACCGGTGTGAAATCCTCCGCTCATCCTCATAAAAGCTGAGACGCTTCTTTCCCGGTGGCCGAACCCCTCCCTATCGCGCACAAAAGAATCCCGCCGTGCGCGCTTTTCCGGATACGTTCTACGCCGACCGGCCGGAGGGTCGGTCACCACGGGAAGGAAACGCGATGAAGCCCTTCAAGCGTGCCGCCGCCGTCGTCGCCTCGGCGGCCGTGCTGGCCGGCGGAATGACCGTCCTGGCCGCCGGTCCGGCGAGCGCCGCCACCGAGGTCACCCTCCAGAACGTCGCCACCAGCCGCTACCTCGACAGCAACGGCAACGGCGACGTCTACACCCTCCCCGGCAACGGCGGCTCGTACCAGCGCTGGTACGCCAACGACCTGGGCGGCTCCACCTTCACCCTGCAGAACAAGGCCACCGGCTTCTGCCTCGACTCCAACGGCAACGGCGACGTCTACGCGCTGAGCTGCAACGGCGGCAGCTACCAGAAGTGGGTCAAGCGGCGCGCCACCTACGGCTACACCTACCAGAACGTGGCCACCGGCCGGTACCTCGACAGCAACGGCGACGGCGACGTCTACGCGCTGGGCGGCAACGGCGGCTCGTACCAGCAGTGGCGCTGACCGTCCGTCAGGCGGTCGAATGGTCCCAACGAAGCAGCTGATCCGATATTCCATCAACTCTGAATCGTGTATTCGACGTTGATGATTGGCCCTTCCCGGCCGCCAATCGCCGGGGAGGGCTTTACCGTGCTACGGTGCCCGCTCGGAGGCCTTTCACGCCCGGCGGCGTTCGCATATACGGGCGAAATCCCGTCCACCCTTTCGAACAGCCGAACAAATCGGCCGCATGACCACTCGCACCCGGGATGACGGGGATGTCCAGTGACCATCAGCACACCCACCTCAGCACTCCATCGCCGGACGGAGGATGACGCTCCGCCGGTGGACCGCTCCCCGGCCGGCCGACGGGTGCGGTTGATCCCCGGGTCCATCGCCCTCGCACTGTTCCTGATCTACGCGTTCTTCACCGTCCGCCGCCATGAACTCCTGTTCACCAGCGGATACGACCTCGGAATCTTCGAACAGGGCGTGCGCGGCTACGCCGAGGGCCGCGGCCCGATCGTCGAGCTCAAGGGGCCCGGCTTCAATCTGCTGGGCGACCACTTCTCGCCCGCCCTCGCCGTCCTCGCGCCGTTCTACCGGCTCCTGCCCAGAGCGGAAACGCTGCTGCTGGCCCAGTCCGCCCTGGTGTCCGTCGCCGTCGTGCCGATCTGCCGCTGGGCGCTGCGCGCCGCCGGACCGGCCACCGCGCTGGCCGCCGGCCTCGGCTACGGACTCTCCTGGGGGCTCGCCTCGACGCTCGGCTTCGACTTCCACGAGATCACCTTCGCCGTCCCGCTGATCGCCTTCTCGGTCTGCGCGCTCGGCGAGCGGCGCTGGACCGCCGCCGCCCTGTGGGCCGCACCGCTGGTCCTGGTCAAGGAGGACCTGGGGATCACCGTGGCCGCCGTCGGCGCCTACGTCCTGTGGCGCGGCGACCGCCGGGTGGGCGCGGCCACCGTGCTGTTCGGCATCGGCGCCTCGCTGCTCGAACTCCTGGTGCTGCTCCCGGCGATGAGCCCCGGGGGCAGCTTCGCGTACTGGGACAACCTGAGCGGCGGCTCGGGCGGCCGGAACCTGCTCGCGCTGCCGCTCGACCTCATCACCCCGGGCGACAAGGTCGTCACCGTCCTGCTGCTGCTCGCGCCGACCGCGCTGCTGGCCGCCCGCTCACCGCTGACGGTCGTCGCCCTGCCCACCCTCGGCTGGCGGCTGCTCTCCAACAACCCGGCCTACTGGGGCACCAATTACCACTACAGCGCGGTGCTGATGCCGATCGTCTTCGCCGCCTTCGTGGACGTCCTGGTGAAGGCGCGACGGCGCGACGGCACGGCCGCCCGGTGGGTCGTCCGGGCGGCGCCGCCGGTCAGCGCGGCGATCACCCTGGCGCTGCTGCCCGCCTTCGCGTTCGGCCAGTTGCTCACCCTCGACCTGTGGCGCACCCCGGCCCGGGTCGAGGCCGCCCGGTCGGTCCTGGCCGCCGTCCCGAACGACGCCCGGGTCGCCGCCTCCAACCGGCTGGTGCCGCAACTGACCAACCGCTGCGAGGTCATCGTGTTCGGCTGGCCCCAGAAGTGGTCGACCGCCGAGTGGATCGTGGTCGACGAGGAGCAGCCGATGGGCTGGCCGCTGCCGCCGGACAAGGAGCGGCAGGAGGTCGCCCTCGCCAAGCGCAGCGGCTACCTGGTGGTCCGCAGCGACCACGGCGTCACGCTGCTGCGACGCGCACCCGGCACCACCGCCGACACGGCGGCCGACGTGACCGCGCCCGGCGCGCCCGGAGCCGGCTGACCCGCCGCCCGCGCCCGAACCAGCCCTCGCCTCCGACCAGTTCAGGGATCCCGTGCCAGTCGAAACCGGGCTCAGCCCGTCCACCCGTGCGAACCGGCCGCTGCTGCCGCGCGCCGTCCGCCCGACCGCGTCCGGCGGCACCGGCCCGCTCTCCGGACGCCGGACCGCCGCCCTGGCCCTGCTCTGCTTCGCGGTGACCGCGGCCTGCGGGCTCCAGCAGTGGTCGGCGGTCCTGCTCGGCGGCTTCGACCTCGGCATCTTCCACCAGGGCGTGGCCGGATACGCGGACCTGGGCCT
Organism: Kitasatospora putterlickiae; assembly: GCF_039527695.1. Taxonomy (NCBI): domain Bacteria; kingdom Bacillati; phylum Actinomycetota; class Actinomycetes; order Kitasatosporales; family Streptomycetaceae; genus Kitasatospora; species Kitasatospora putterlickiae. The sequence continues at coordinate 7,841 of NZ_BAAAKJ010000056.1, read as the reverse complement.
GCCGGTCTCCCCGGTCAAGAGCTACCACCACGAGTTCCCGCCCGGCTTCTCGCTGCTGGGCGACCACTTCTCACCGATCCTGGCCGTGCTCGCCCCGCTCTACTGGATCTGGGAGGACCCGCGCGCGCTGATCCTCGGCCAGGCGCTGCTGCTGGCCGCCGGCGTGCCACTGATCCGCCGGATCGCGGTGCACTGCTTCACCCGCCCGGCCGGGGACGACGAGGACCTCCGGGCCGCCGGCCGGGCCGCCGACCTGG
>NZ_BAAAKJ010000056.1:4724-7564 GCF_039527695.1 Kitasatospora putterlickiae | reverse complement strand
CCTGGCCGGCCTCGTCTACGGCCTCGGCTGGCCGCTGCTGGCCGCCGGGCGCGGCGGCTTCCACGAGGTCGCCTTCGCCGTCCCGCTCACCCTGCTGCTGCTCGAACGCGGCCTCGCCCGCCGCTACGGCACCGTCGCCCTCGCCGCCGCGCTGCTCTGCGCCACCAAGGAGGACCTGGGCCTGCTGGTCGGCGTCCACGGCCTCGTCCTGCTCTGGCGCGGCCGGCGCCGTGGTGACCGGCGCGGCCTCGCCCTCGGCGCCGGCCTGCTCATCGGCGGCCCGCTCGCCTCGGCGCTCGCGATCACCTGGCTGATCCCCGCGATGGGCGGACAGCCGGACTACTACTGGGTCTACGGCCCGATCGGCCCGAACGCCGGGAGCGCGCTCGGCAACCTGCTCGGCGACCCGCTGCTGCTGGTCGAGGCCGCCACCAACGCCGCCGTCAAGCCACTGCTGCCGCTCTGGCTGTTCGGCACCCTGCTCCTGCTCCCGCTGCGCTCCGCGACCACCCTCTGCCTGCTGCCGCTGCTCGCCGAACGGATGCTCTCCGACAACCCCAACCACTGGTCGATCGCCCACCACTACGACGCCCTGCTCTGGCCGGTGCTGCTCACCGCCGTCCTGGAGGTGCTCGGCCGCCTGTACCTCCGGAGCGGGACGCACCGGCGCGCCGCTCGCGGCCTGGGCACCGCGGTGGTGGCGGGCTCGCTGCTGTGCAGCCTGCTGCTGGGCGGGATCAGCGTGCTCACCCCGGCCTACTGGCGCCCCTCGGCGAGCAACGCCGCCCTGGTCAGGGGCGCGCAGCGGATCCCGGACGGCGCGCTGGTGGAGGCCGACAACCAGGTGGTGCCCCGCCTGGTCGACCGCACCGACGTGGTCCTGGTGGACGCCACCCCGCGCGGGCGCGACTACGTCCTGATCCGCTCCGACACCCGGACCTTCCCGTTCCAGACGGCGCACGAGCAGGCCGAGCGGATCGAGCTGCTGCTCGCCCACGGCTACCGGCGGGTCTGGGCGGAGGACGGGGTGGAGCTGCTGCACCGCGAGAGCGACGAGCCGGTGCCCGGTGCGCGGATCCCCGACGGGAACAGCACGCCGGTGAAGGAGATCGTGCCCCGGGACGTCGGCCACAACCTGTTCAAGGGCTGAGGGCGCGGCGGTGTCCCCGGCCCACCGCGTGGACCGGGGACACCGGAACACCGTCCGGTGGCGTCAGGTGGCCATCCGGTGGCGGGCCGGGAGGGACGTCCGCCAGCGGACGAACACGCCGGCCAGGGCGAGCAGGGTGGCGCCCCAGACGACGCTGAAGACGATCAGCATCGGCAGCCAGGTCACCTGGGAGGCGACGGCGCCGAGGCCGAGCGAGAGCCCGACCATGAAGACGACGGCCGTCGGGGAGAGGCCGCACAGCCAGTGCAGCGCCCGGTGCGCCCAGCCCGGGTGCTGCGGCGCGCCGGGGCCGGTGTCCAGGGCCTTGTAGGTGATGAGGTCCATCGGGATTCGCCTCCGAGGGGATCAGGTGAGGTCACGAGGCTTTCCGGGGAGTCGCGGACTTCCGGGTCGTGGTCTTCTTCGTGGCGGACTTGGTGGTCTTCCTGGCCGCCGCGGTCTTCTTCGCGGCGGCGCGCTTGCGCGGGGCCGGCTTCTCCTCGGCCTCCTCGGCCTCCTCGGCCTCGCCCTCCTCGGCCGTGGTGCGGCCCGGGTGGGCGTCCTTGGCCTGCCGCAGGCTGCTGCGCAGCGCCTCCATGAGGTCGATGACGTTGTCCGGCGCCGCCCCTTCCTCCTCCTCGTGCGGCACCTCGACGCCCTGCAGCCGCGCCTCGATCACCTGCTGGAGCGCCTGCTGGTAGTCGTCGTGCAACTGGTCGAGGTCGAAGTCCTCGGAGAGCGTCTCCATCAGCGAGCGCGCCATCTTCAGTTCCTGCGGCCGCACGGTGACGCCCTCCTCCGGCGCGATGCCGGCCGCCGGGCGGACCTCGTCGGGCCAGATGCAGGTCTGGAGCACCAGCGTGCCGTCGTGCACCCGCAGCACCGCCGGGGACTCCCGGGTGCGCAGCGCGATCTTGGTGACGGCGATCTGCCCGGAGTCGACGAGCGCGTCGCGCAGCAGCGCGTAGGGCTTGGCGGCGGCCTTGTCGGCGACGCCCACGTAGTAGGCCTTGGAGAACATCAGCGGGTCGATCTCGCCCTCGTCGACGAAGGCCAGCACGTCGATGATCTTCTTGCTGGGCAGCGGCAGGTCGGCGAGGTCCTCGTCGGTGAGGGTGACGGTCCGGCCGTCCGGGGACTCGTACCCCTTGGCGATCTCCGCGTACGGGACCTCCTTCTCCTCCCGTTCGCAGTACCGCTTCATCCGCACCCGGCCACCGTCCCTGGCGTGCACCTGGTGCAGCGGGACGTCGTGCTCCTTGGTGGCGGAGTAGAGGTGGACGGGGATGGAGACCAGGCCGAAGCTGATCGTCCCCTTCCAGGTGGTCTGCATGGGGTCGCTCCTTCCCGGAGCCGTCCCGGTGGTTCGCGCCGGCCGGGGCGGCACGGCCCCGGGGGTTCCACTCTGCCCGGGTTCGCCCCGTTCGGCCACAGGATGCCGCCGGACCGGCCCGGGGGGCGGGTCCGGCGGACAATGGACAGCGGGGTTCAGCGGGGACGGCGGGACGGAGGTGGGCGCGTGCGGCGGAGCACCGGACCGGCCCCGCCGCCGGCCGCGACGACGTACCGGGTGCGGTACGCGCTGGCCGGCGCGGCGGGGGTGCGGCACGCCGAGGTGACCGTGGTCCCGGGGTACTCGCGGGAGGACGACATCCCGGCGATCCTGGCCGCCCGGCTCACCGGGTCGCGG
>NZ_BAAAKJ010000056.1:511-4671 GCF_039527695.1 Kitasatospora putterlickiae | reverse complement strand
GGCGGACGCGCGGCGGATCGTGCTGCTGGACGTGACCGAGGCCTGACGGCCCAGGCGCGGCTCAGGTGCGGCTCGGGCGCGGCTCACGCCTGGAGCGAGGCCAGCGTGACGATGGTGATGTCGGACGGCGCGCCGACCCGGACCGGCGGCCCCCAGGCACCGGCGCCGCGCGTCACGTAGAGCTGGGTGTCGCCGTAGCGCTCCAGCCCGGCGACCGTGGGGTTGGCCAGCTCCGCCAGGAAGTTGCCCGGCCAGAGCTGCCCGCCGTGGGTGTGGCCGGAGAGCTGGAGGTCGACGCCGTGCCGGACCGCGTCGTGGATGGTGACCGGCTGGTGGGAGAGCAGCACGGCGGTACGGGCGGGGTCGCGGTCGCCGAGCGCCTTGCCGAAGTCGGGGCCGTCCCCCTTCCGCTCGCCGGCGATGTCGTTGATCCCGGCCAGGTCGAAGCCGCCGAGCTCCACCCGGGCGTTCTGCAGGGGGTGGACGCCCAGCTCGCGGACGAAGTCCACCCAGGGCGCCGCGCCGGAGAAGTACTCGTGGTTGCCGGTGACGAAGAACGCGCCGTCCGGGGCCCGCAGCTGCGCCAACGGTTCCGCGTCGCGGCCGAGTTCGGGCACCGAGCCGTCGACCAGGTCGCCGACGATGGCGATCAGGTCGGGCTTCGCGGCGTTGATGGTGTTCACGATCCGCTGGGTGTGGGCGCGGCCGAGGATCGGGCCGAGGTGGATGTCGCTGACCACGGCGATCCGGTACCCGTGGGCGCGGGCCGGCAGCTTGGCGAGCGGGACGGTGACCTGCTTGAGCCGCGGTCCGCGCAGCACGCCGTAGGCACCGGTACCGACCACGGCCGCCGCCGTGCCGGAGGCGCCGATCGCGATCGCCCGGGCGACGAACAGGCGCCGCTCCGGCGAGGGGGCGGCGGCCGGGGAGGCCGGGGAATCGGCCGGCGACCCCTCGGCTGACGGATCGTCATCCTCCTTGGCCGGCACGGCCGCGACGGTCTCGGCGCGCCGGGACGGCAGGCGCAGCAGCAGCGGCCGCAGCAGTTCGCCGACGGCGAGCGCCATCATCAGGTACAGCAGGACCGCGAGCCACAGGAAACCCGGCCAGGCGAACCAGCGCTGGACCGGTATCGGGAACAGCCGGTTGCCGAGCAGCGCGCCGACCGCGAGGACCGGAAGGGCCACGGCGAGCACCGTGCCGGCCCGGCGCCAGAGTCCGCCGGGCGCCGAGACGTCGCGCACCAGCCTCCGCCAGAGGTACCGGTGGATGAGGATCAGCAGGGCGAGAACGAGAAGGGCGCCGAGCACCACGAGGACGATCATCACGCGGCCAGTATGGACGGCCGCCTGACAAACCCCGCCGGAGGGGCCCAACTTGCTGCCGCTGCGTCAGATTTGAGCTTTCCGCTAGGCCATTTAACCCGCACTGACCAGGCCTTTTGTGTTCGCTCAACGAACATTTGCCGGTGCCTTGTTCCGATAGCCGGAGGTAGCGGCTAGGTTGCACCGCAATGCGCGGATCCGTCCCCCACCCTCCGGCGTTCGAGCCGAGGGTCAGGCCGCGCTGGAAAGGCACAGGGCACCCTCACGATGCGTGCGGACACCACCACCCAGGCCGGTTCCCCGCCGGCCGGCTCCTCCGCGGTCTCCAGCGGACACGGCCACGGCGGCGACGGCCACCTGAAGGCCGGACTCAAGAACCGCCACCTGTCGATGATCGCCATCGGCGGCGTGATCGGCGCGGGCCTGTTCGTCGGCTCCGGCGCGGGCATCGCCACCACCGGCCCCGGCATCCTGCTCTCCTACGCGCTGGCCGGCGTGCTGGTCGTCCTGGTCATGCGGATGCTCGGCGAGATGGCCGCGGCCGACCCGCAGAGCGGCTCCTTCTCGGCGTACGCGGACCGGGCGCTCGGCCGCTGGGCCGGGTTCACCATCGGCTGGCTGTACTGGTTCTTCTGGGTGGTGGTGCTGGCCGTCGAGGCCACCGCCGGCGCGAAGATCCTCAACAACTGGATGCCGGGCGTTCCGCAGTGGGCCTTCGCGCTGATCGTGATGGCCGTGCTGACCGCCACCAACCTGGGCTCGGTCGCCTCCTACGGCGAGTTCGAGTTCTGGTTCGCCGGGATCAAGGTGGTGGCGATCGCCGCCTTCCTGGTGGTCGGCACGCTGGCCGTGTTCGGCCTGCTGCCGGGCACCGACGCGGTCGGCACCGCGAACCTGGTCGGCCACGGCGGCTTCCTGCCGCACGGCGTGGGCGCGGTGTTCACCGGCATGCTCACCGTCGTCTTCGCCTTCATGGGCAGCGAGATCGTCACCCTGGCCGCCGGCGAGTCCGAGGACCCGGAGAAGGCGGTCAGCAAGGCGACCAACAGCGTCATCTGGCGGATCGGGATCTTCTACCTCGGCTCGATCCTGCTCGTGGTCACCCTGCTGCCGTGGGACTCCGCCGCCGTCAAGGGCAGCCCGTACGTGGCGGTGCTGGAGCACGTGGGCATCCCGGGCGCCGGCCGGGTGATGGACGTGATCGTGCTGACGGCCGTGCTGTCCTGCCTCAACTCCGGCATGTACACCGCCTCCCGGATGGCCTTCTCGCTCGGCCGGCGCGGCGACGCGCCGAAGGCCTTCGCCACGGTGACCAAGCGCGGCGTGCCGCGGGTGGCGATCCTCTCCTCGGTGGTGTTCGGCTTCGTGGCGGTGTTCTTCAACTACACCTCGCCCGACACCGTCTTCGCCTTCCTGCTGAACTCGTCCGGCGCGGTGGCGCTCTTCGTGTGGCTCGTGATCTGCTTCTCCCAGCTCCGGATGCGCCGGATCATCGAGCGCGAGTGCCCGGAGCGGCTGACCGTCCGGATGTGGCTGTACCCGTACCTCACCTGGGCCGCGATCGGCATGATCGGATTCGTGGTGGCGTACATGTTCACCGACGCCGACGGTCGGAAGCAGATGTACCTGTCGCTGGTCGCCGCGGGCATCGTGCTGGCGGCGTCGGCCGTGGTGGGCCGCCGGCGGCGGGCCGCGGCGGTGGCTCCGGCATCCTGAGCCGGCGCGCAGTACCGCCCGCGGACACCGGGCCCGGGAGCCGTTGCGGAGGCTCCCGGGCCCGGACCCGTTTTCCGGTGCCGTTCCGTGACGGGGCGGACATGACCCGGCGATGCCGCGCCCCCTACCCTTTCCCCTCATGCGAGATCTTGCAGCGGGGATGGGGTACCTGGCCAAGGGCCAGAAGTGGGTGGGGCGGCACGGCCGCTGGTGGGCGTTCGGGATGATCCCGGCGCTGATCACACTGGCGGGTTACGCGGTGGCGCTGTTCTTCCTCGGCGGCTGGGCCGGGGACGTCGCCGAGTGGGCCACCCCGTTCGCCGACTCCTGGTCCTCGCTCTGGCAGGACCTGCTGCGCACCACGCTCGCCGCGGTGGTGTTCGTCGGCGGGCTGCTGCTGTCGGTGCTCACCTTCACGGCGGTCACGCTGCTGGTCGGCCAGCCGTTCTACGAGGAGCTGTGCGAGAAGGTCGACGAGACCGAGGGCGGCGCGCCGACCCCGCCGGACGTGCCGCTCTGGCGGGAGCTGGTGGTGGCGGCCCGGGACAGCCTCTTCGTACTGGTGCGGGCCGGCGGCTTCGGCGTGCTGCTGTTCGGGGCCGGGTTCATCCCGGTGATCGGGCAGACCGTGGTGCCGGTGCTGGGCTTCCTGGTCTCCGGCTTCTTCCTCACCCTGGAGCTGACCTCGGTCGGTCTGCAGCGGCGCGGGGTGGCGCGGCGCGAGCGGCTGCGGCTGCTGCGCGGGCGGCTCGGGCTGGCCCTCGGCTTCGGGGTGCCGCTGGTGCTGGCGTTCCTGGTGCCGCTGGTGACCGTGGTCGCCATGCCGGGCGCGGTGGCCGGTGCCACGCTGCTGGCCCGCGACCTGGTGCCGGTCGAGGAGGAGCCGTCGTCGCCGGAGGACGGCGAGGGCGACGGGGAGCCGGACGCGCCGGCCGTCCCGGACCTGCCGGAGTACGGCGCGCAGCGGCCGGTGGACGGCAACCCGTACGCCGACGGCCCGGCCGGGGGCAACCCCTACGCCGCCGCCCCGCACCCGGTGGAGCCGAACCCGTACCGCGGCGCGTGAGCGCCCCGTCACCCTGGGTCCGGCCGGGCGCGGTCCGCGTGTGAGGCCCCCCA
>NZ_BAAAKJ010000056.1:0-424 GCF_039527695.1 Kitasatospora putterlickiae | reverse complement strand
GGGCGGGGGCGGAAGAACGCAGGCGGCGGCCCCGTTCGGGCCGTTCGTTCATCGACCACCGCCGGGATCCGCCCATCGATTCACGAAAACGGACATTTCCCTACGAAGCGCCCGCCCCTCGGCGGGCGCTTCGCCGTTGCGGGCGTCCGCTCCACTACCGCCCGTCGTAGCAGTCGGCTTTGCCGCCCGTGCCGGGCTCTGCCAAGAATGGCCCGTCGCCAGGCAGCGCGGCCGGTCCCCCGCCGCGCACCCCGCCCCGCCCCGTGCCGTGCGCACCGGCGCGACGGGCACCCCCGGCCGCCCCGTACGCCACCGCGGGCCGCTCCCCCGAGCGGACCCCGACCGGGCCGGCACGCCCCGACGGCCACCTGACGGCACCCCCGACGGAAAAGGATCGCCCGCTCCATGCAGCTCAGCCATGCCC
>NZ_BAAAKJ010000055.1:8302-8632 GCF_039527695.1 Kitasatospora putterlickiae | reverse complement strand
AGGCCCTCGCCCACCGGGGCGAGGCGCGCCCGCACCCGGGAGGGCTTCTCTCCGGCCAGCCGCACGCCCGACCAGGACACGGCCGGGGACACCGCCTCGGCGCCCGCCCGGTGGGCGACGTGCAGGGCGGACTCCAGCAGCGTCGGGTGGACGGCGAAGCCGCCCGGCTCGGCGCCGTCCGCCAGGGCCAGCTCGGCGAACACCTCTCCGCCGCTGCGCCACGCCGACTGCGCGCCCTGCATCAACGGGCCGCAGTCCAGGCCGAGTCCGGCCAGCGACGCGTACAGCTCGTCCACCGACACCGGCTCGGCGCCGGCCGGCGGCCACTCC
>NZ_BAAAKJ010000055.1:8015-8270 GCF_039527695.1 Kitasatospora putterlickiae | reverse complement strand
CGGCGGGCGGCCACTCGGTCGGCAGCCAGGCCGCCGGAGCGGCACCCTCGGCCGCCAGCCAGCCACGGGCGTGGCAGACCGCCTCGGCGAAAGGCTCGTCGCCGGAGTCCGGCCGCGAGTAGACCGCGACCTCGCGGCCGCCCTCGGCGTCGGCCTGGCCGAGCGTCACCTGCACGCGGGCGGCGGCGTCGTCGCCGAACTCCAGCGGCGCGGCCTGACCGTGCTCGCCGCCGCCAACCCGCTGCGCGGACTCGC
>NZ_BAAAKJ010000055.1:4638-7954 GCF_039527695.1 Kitasatospora putterlickiae | reverse complement strand
TCAGCTCCTCGACCACGGCGCAGCCGACGTGCCGGCCGGCCGACAGCGCCAGCTCCACCAGCGCCGCGCCCGGCAGGGCGACCGTGCCGAACAGCGCGTGGTCGTTGGCCCACGGCTGCCCCTGCGCGGAGACCCGGCCGGTGAACACCCACTCGTCGCGGTCGCCGACCTGCACGGCCGCCGCCAGCACCGGGTGCTCCACCCGGCCCAGGCCGACCGCCGACGCGTCGGCGAGGCCGGTGGCGTCCAGCCAGTAGTGCTTGCGCTGGAAGGCGTACGTCGGCAGTTGCACCGGGCGGGCACCGGCGAAGACCGCCGCCCAGTCGACCTTCACCCCGGCGGTGTGCGCCTGGCCGAGGGAGAGCAGGAAGCGCGGCAGGCCGCCCTCACCGCGGCGCAGCGAGCCGACCACCGACACCCGGCCGTCGGCCTCGGCCGCCTCGACGGCGTCCTCCACCGCCATGGTCAGCACCGGATGTGGGGACATCTCCAGGAAGCAGCCGGTGCCCTGGTCGATCAGCGCACGGACGGCCGGCTCGAAGCCGACCTGGCCGCGCAGGTTCTTGTACCAGTACGCGGCGTCCATCGTGGTGGTGTCGATGAACTCGCCGACCACGGTGGAGTAGAACGGCACCCGGCCGGCGAGCGGCTCGACCGGCGACAGGGCGGCGAGCAGTTCGGCCTCGATGATCTCGACCTGCGGGGAGTGCGAGGCGTAGTCGACCTTGACCTTGCGGGCCCGGACGCCGTCGCGCTCGCAGGCCCCGAACACCTCGTCCAGCGCGTCGGGTTCACCCGCGACGACGACGGCGGAGGGGCCGTTGACGGCGGCGACGGAGAGGCGGCCCGCGTACGGCGCCAGCAACTCCTCGACCCGGTCGACGGGCAGCGCCACCGACATCATGCCGCCCAGCCCCGCCAGCTTGTCACGCACCAACTGGCTGCGCACCGCGACGATCCGGGCCGCATCACGCAACGACAACCCGCCCGCGACATACGCCGCCGCGATCTCACCCTGCGAGTGCCCGACGACCGCCGCAGGCTCCACACCGTACGAACGCCACAGGGCCGCGAGGCTGACCATGACGGAGAACAGCGCCGGCTGGACCACATCCACCCGGTCGAACGACGGAGCGCCCTCGGCACCCCGCAGGACGTCCTCCAGCTTCCAGTCCACGAACTCGGCCAGCGCGTCACCACACGCGGCGATCTCCGCCGCGAACACCGGTGCGGAGTCCAGCAGTTCGACCGCCATGCCGACCCACTGCGCCCCCTGACCGGGGAACACGAACACCGGCTTCACCGTGCCACCGGCCGAACGGCCCTCCACCACCAGCGGCGAGGGCTCACCCAACGACAGCGCCGCCAGACCCGCCAGCAACTGCTCACGGTCGGCCGCCGCCACCACACCCCGGTGCTCCAGCTGGGCCCGCGTCGTCGCGGCCGAGAACCCCACATCGGCCGGCGACAGCTCAGGCCGCGCCACCAGATGCGCCCGCAACCGCTCCGCCTGCGCCCGCACCGCCGCCGCACTGCGACCCGACACCGGCACCGCCACCGCCTGGGCCGGCTTCTCGGCCTCGGCCTGCTCGGACAGCTCCTGCGCCGGCGCCTCCTCCAGGATCACGTGCGTATTCGTGCCACTGACACCGAACGAGGACACCGCCGCACGACGCGGCCGCCCGTCCACCACCGGCCAGTCCCGCGCCTCCGTCAGCAACTCGACCCGACCCGACGTCCAGTCGATGTGCGGCGAGGGCTCGTCCACGTGCAGCGTGGCGGGCAGCACACCGTGCCGCATCGCCATCACCATCTTGATCACACCGGCGACACCGGCGGCCATCGAGGTGTGGCCGATGTTGGACTTGATCGACCCGAGCCACAGCGGCTCGCCCTCGCGTTCGCGCCCGTAGGTGGCCAGCAGCGCGTGCGCCTCGATCGGGTCGCCGAGGGTGGTGCCGGTGCCGTGGCCCTCGACGGCGTCCACGTCGGCGGCGGTCAGCCCGGCGTTCGCCAGCGCCGCCCGGATCACCCGCTCCTGCGAGGGGCCGTTGGGCGCGGTGAGACCGTTGCTGGCGCCGTCCTGGTTGACGGCCGTGCCGCGGATCAGGCCGAGGATCTTCCGCCCGTTGCGCTTGGCGTCGGACAGGCGCTCCAGCAGGACCAGGCCGAGGCCGTCCGCGAAGCCGGTGCCGTCCGCCGAGGACGCGTACGCCTTGCAGCGCCCGTCCGGCGACACCGCCTGCTGCTTGCTGAACTCGGCCAGCATGAACGGGCCGGACATCACGGTGACGCCGCCGACCAGGGCCATCGAGCACTCGTTGGCGCGCAGCGCCTGCACGGCCATGTGCAGGGCGACCGAGGAGGAGGAGCAGGCGGTGTCGACGGACACCGCCGGGCCCTCCAGGCCGAACACGTACGAGATGCGGCCCGAGGACACGCTGGCCGCGCCGCCGGTCAGTTGCAGGCCCTCGATCTGCGGCAGGCTGCCCGCGGGCATCGCGCAGTAGTCGCTGGTGCCGACGCCGCAGAAGACGCCGGTGTTGCTGCCGCGCAGCGTCGTCGGGTCGATGCCGGCGTGTTCGAAGGCCTCCCAGGAGGCTTCGAGCAGCAGGCGCTGCTGCGGGTCCATGGCCAGCGCCTCGCGCGGCGAGATGCCGAAGAAGTCGGCGTCGAACTCGCCGACGTCCTCCAGGAAGCCGCCGCCGCTGGTGGAGACGGCGCCGGGCCGGCTCATGGTCGGGTCGTAGAGCCGCTCCACGTCCCAACCGCGGTCGGTGGGCAGGCCGGTGACGGCGTCACGGCCGGACGCCACGAGCTCCCACAGCTGCTCGGGGGTGGTGACTCCGCCCGGGTAGCGGCAGCTCATGCCGACGATCGCCAGCGGCTCGCCGGCCTGGGCGAGGATCTGCTTGTTGAGCTGGCGGAGCCGGTCGGTCTCCTTGAGGGACTTACGCAGCGCTTCTATGAGCTGGTTCTGATCGGTGGCCATTCTCTATTCCTTCGTCTCCGAGCTCATTGCGGCGAGGGCGTGCTGGGCCGGGTTCACCCGAGGTCCTCCTGCGCCATCCGGATCAGGGCTTCCGCATCCATGTCGTCGATCGACGCACCGCCGACCTCCTCGGTCGCCTCCTCGGGCGTCTCACTGTCCGCCAGTTCCCGCAGGGTGCCCAGGAGTCCGGCCATCCGCAGCCGGTCGATCGGGATCGACGCCAGAAGCGCCCGGATCTCCTCCTCCTCGGACCGCGGCCGGCCCGCCGCGTCGGGGACGATCTCCGGCAGCAGGTGGCGGGCGACGGCCGCCGGCGACGGGTGG
>NZ_BAAAKJ010000055.1:2338-4632 GCF_039527695.1 Kitasatospora putterlickiae | reverse complement strand
ACACGACGGTGGCGGCCAGCCGGACGCCGGTGGCCTGGGTGAGCCGGTTGCGCAGCTCGACGGCGCTCAGCGAGTCGAAGCCGAGGTCCTTGAACGCGCGCTCCGGGTCGATCGCGGCGGCCGAGGCGTGGCCGAGGACGGCCGCGACCTGCGCCTGGACGACCTCCAGGACGATCCGCTCGCGCTCCGCCTCCGGCACCGCTCCCAGCCGCTGGGCCAGCACGCCCGCCCCGGCGTCGGCGGCCCGGGCCGGCAGCCGGACCAGGCCGCGCAGCAGCGGCGGCAGCATCCCGGCCCGGGCCTGCGCCCGCAGCACGGCGGTGTCCAGGAGGACGGGTGCCACCACCGCGGCGTCCACCTCCAGCGACCGGTCGAACAGGGCCGGGCCGGTCTCCGGCGTCAGCGCGCTGACGCCCATCCGCCCGAGCCGGGCCAGCTCCGTCTCACCCAACTGGGCGGCCATGCCGGCCGTTTCGGACCACAGGCCCCAGGCGAGCGAGGTCGCGGGCAGGCCGGCGGCGCGGCGGGACGCGGCGAGCGCGTCCAGGGCCGCGTTGGCGGCCGCGTAGTTGCCCTGGCCGGGGCTGCCCATCAGGGCGGCCACCGAGGAGAACAGCACGAACGCCGACAGGTCCGCCCCGGCGGTCAACTCGTGCAGGTGCCAGGCCGCGTCCAGCTTCGGCCGGAGCACCCGACCGACCTGCTCCGGCGACAGCGACTCGACCACACCGTCGTCCAGCACACCGGCCGCGTGCACGACCGCCGTCAGCGGCTTGTCCAAGGCCCCGATCGCGGCGGCCAGTTGCTCGCGGTCCGCGACGTCGCAGGCGACCACCCGGGCGGTGGCACCCAACTCCGCTAGCTCGGCCACCAGTTCGGCGGCGCCGGCGGCCCGCGGCCCGCTGCGGCTCAGCAGCAGCAGGTCGCGCACGCCGTGCGCGGCCGCCAGGTGCCGGGCGAACACCGCGCCCAGGCCGCCGGTACCGCCGGTCACCAGGACGGTCCCGTCCGCCCCCGGCGGAGCCGGCACGGTCAGCACGACCTTGCCGACGTTCCGGCCCTCGCGCAGGTGGCGCAGCGCCTCGCGGCCCTGCCGGACGTCCCAGGTGCGGATCGGGGCGAACCGCAGGACGCCCTGCTCGAACAGGGCGACGATCTCGGCCAGCAGCTCGGCCAGGCGCTGCGGCCCGGCCTCCCACAGGTCGAACGCCCGGTAGGCGACGCCCGGCCGGGCGGACGCGATCGCGTCCGCGTCGCGGATGTCGGCCTTGCCCATCTCCACGAACCGGCCGCCGCGCGGCAGCAGGTCCAGCGAGGCGTCGACGAACTCGCCGGTCAGGGAGTTGAGGACGACGTCCACCCCGGCGCCGCCGGTGGCGGCCAGCACGGTGTCCCGGAACTCCGTGTCCCGGGAGTTGGCGAGCCGGTCGAGCTCGATGCCCTCGGCGAGCAGCCCGTCCCACTTGGCGGGGCTCGCGGTGGCGAACACCTCCGCGCCGAGGTGCCGGGCGATCTGCACGGCGGCCGTGCCGACCCCGCCGGCGGCAGCGTGCACCAGCACCCGCTCCCCCGCGCGCAGCCCGGCCAGGTCCACCAGGCCGTAGTAGGCGGTCGCGTAGGCCACCGGCACCGAGGCCGCCTCGGTGAACGACCAGCCGTCCGGGATCCGGGCGACCAGGGCCCGGTCGGCGACGGCCACCGGGCCGAAGGAGCCGCCCACGATCCCGAACACCCGGTCGCCGGGCGCCAGGTCGGTGACCCCGGCGCCGACCTCCAGCACCGTGCCCGCCGCCTCGGCGCCCAGCGGGACGTCGTCGGGGTACACGCCGAGGGCGATCAGCACGTCGCGGAAGTTCACCCCGGCGGCACGCACGCCGATCCGCACCTCGCCGGGCGCGAGCGGACGGCGGGCGGCCGACGCGGTGACCTCGACGCCGTCCAGCGAGCCCTTGCGGGTCACGGACAGGTGCCACGGCTCGTCGGCGGCCGGGGCGGGGGCCGCGGTCAGGCGCGGGGCGAGCAGCCGCTCGCCGCGCACGGCGACCTGCGGCTCGTCGCCGTCCAGCAGGGCGCCCCAGTCGGGCGTCCCACCGTCCAGGTCGACGAGCAGGAAGCGGTCCGGGTGCTCGGACTGCGCGCTGCGCAGCAGGCCCCAGAGCGCGGCCTGGGCCGCGTCCGCCGCCTCGCCGTCGACGGACACCGCGTTCCGGGTGACCAGGGCCAGCCGCACCTCGGCCGTCCAGTCGGCGGCCAGCCACCGCTGCACCAGCCCCAGCGCCTCGGCCACGGCCTCG
>NZ_BAAAKJ010000055.1:1283-2331 GCF_039527695.1 Kitasatospora putterlickiae | reverse complement strand
GGGTGGCGACGGACGCCACGACCAGCCGCGGCTTCGGGGCTCCCCCGGCGAGCGCCTGCTCCAGCGCCGCCAGGTCGGCGAACGCCTCGCCCTCGACACCCTCCCCGCCCAGCACCGCCGGCCGGACGGGCTGCGCCGCACCGAGCGCCACCGGCGCCCAGTCCAGCCGGTAGACGGACTGCCCGCCGCCGTTCCGCAGCCGCTCCAGCTGGGCCGCGTCGACCGGGCGCATGTCGAGCCGCTCCAGGCTGAGCACCGGCTCGCCCTGCTCGCTCGCGACGTCCAGCCCGAAGGCGGCCTCGTCCACCCGGCGCATCCGGATCCGCACCCGGGACAGGCCGCGCGGCGCGATCCGCACCCCGGACCAGGAGAACGGCAGGAACGCCTGGTCGTTGGGCCCGTCCGAGAGCAGGCCGGCGTGCAGGGAGGCGTCGAACAGCGCGGGGTGCACACCGAAACCGTCGCCGCCGGAGTCGCCCGGCAGGGCCACCTCGGCGTACACCGTCTCGCCGACGCGCCAGGCCGTCCGGACGCCCTGGAACACCGGGCCGTAGTCGAAGCCCAGGTCGGCCATGCCCGCGTACAGCGCGGCGCCGGTCATCTCCGTGCCCCCGGCGGGCGGCCACTCGGTCGGCAGCCACACCGCCGGAGCGGCACTGTCGGCCGCCAGCCAGCCGCGCGCGTGGCAGACCGGCTCGACGGCCTCCTCGGCGGACTCCGGGCGGGCGAACACCGCGACCTCACGGCGGCCGTCCTCGCCCGCCGCGCCCACGGTGACGCGCAGTTGGGCGGCGGCGCCCTCCTCCAGCAGCAGCGGCGACTCCATCACCAGCTCGTCCACCACCGGCACACCCACGCGGCGACCGGCCGCCGCGACCAGCTCCACCCACGCGGTGCCCGGGACGATCACGTGGCCGAGCACGACGTGGTCGCTCACCCACGGCTGGGCGCCGGCGGTCAGGCGGCCGGTGAACAGCCACTCGTCGCGGTCGCCGACGAGCGCGCGGCCGGCCAGGACGGGGTGCTCGACGGCGATGAGCCCGGCGCC
>NZ_BAAAKJ010000055.1:0-1252 GCF_039527695.1 Kitasatospora putterlickiae | reverse complement strand
CGTGACGTCCCCGGCACCGGCGCCCGGGGTCAGCCAGAAGCGCTCGCGCTGGAAGGCGTAGGTGGGCAGGTCGACGACCTTGGCACCGGTGCCCGCGTAGAACGCCGCCCAGTCCACGGCCGAACCGGCGGTGTGGGCCTGGCCGAGGAAGGCGGCGAAGGTCTCGCGGTCCTCCTGCTTGGCACGCAAGGCGGCCGCGAACGCCGCCTCCGCGTCGTCCTCCACGCACTGGCGGGCCATCGCGGTGAGCACGGCGTCGGGGCCGAGCTCCAGGAAGCGGCGAACGCCCAGGCCCCACAAGGTGGTCACGCCATCGGCGAAGCGCACGGCCTGGCGCACGTGCCGCACCCAGTACTCGGCGTCGAAGGCCGCGACCAGGGCGCCGGTGACGTTGGAGACCACCGGGACGGTCGGCTCGGCGTAGGTCAACTTCTGGGCGACCGTGCGGAACTCGTCCAGCATGGGTTCCATGCGGGGCGAGTGGAAGGCGTGCGAGACGCGCAGGCGGGTGGTCTTGCGGCCCTCGACCTTGGGCAGCCACTCGTCGACGGCGTCCGCGTCGCCCGAAACCACCAGCGCGGTGGGCGCGTTGATCGCGGCGATCTCCAGCCGTCCCTCGAAGCCGGCCAGCGACTCGGCGACCTCGGCCTCGGTGGCCTGCACGGCCACCATCGCACCGCCGGCGGGCAGCGCGCCCATCAACCGGCCACGCGCGACCACGAGTTCGGCGGCGTCGGCGAGCGACAGCACACCGGCGACGTGCGCGGCGGCGATCTCGCCGACCGAGTGGCCGACCAGGTAGTCGGCGCGCAGGCCGAGCGACTCCGCCAGCCGGAACAGGGCGACCTCGACGGCGAACAGCGCGGCCTGCGTGAACTCCGTGGAGTTCAGCTCCTCGCCGCCGACCGCGATCAGCTCCCGGACGGAACGGCCCAGTCGGGGGTCGAGCTCGGCGCAGACCTCGGTCAGCGCCTGCTCGAACGCCGGGAATCCGGTGGCGAGTTCGAGGCCCATCCCGGCGCGCTGCGAACCCTGCCCGGTGAACAGGAACGCCGACTTGCCGCCGACACCCGACGTCCCGGCCGCGATCGTGGCCAGGCGCTCGATCAACTCCTCACGCCCGGCGGCGACGACGGTCGCGCGCCGCTCCAGCAGCGCCCGCGAGGCGACCGAGGAGTGCGCGACGTCGGCGACGGACAGCTCGGGCCGCGCCAGCAGGTGCCGTACACCCGCGTTCGCCGCGTACGGGCGC
>NZ_BAAAKJ010000054.1:37184-44802 GCF_039527695.1 Kitasatospora putterlickiae | reverse complement strand
CACCGACACGCTCGGGGTGAGCGCCCTGCCGCACCTCGCGGTCTGGTCGGCGGTGGCGGTCCGGCGGGTCTTCGGCGAGTCGCTGCACGCGCTCACGGTCGTCCCGCTGCTCACCGGCCGCGCCCTCGCGGCACGCACCGAGCGGGAGGCCGCGGACGCCGGGCTGGCCGACCTCACGGCGCGGGTGCTGGAACCGTGGACCGCCGCCGCGCCCGGCGCGGTCGCCGCGCTGGCCCGCCGCCGCTACGGCGCGGCACTGCGGGCCTGCGCACCGGGCTTCGCCCGCTCCGCCGAACCCGACTGGCCGGGTCTGGACGGGGACCGGCTGTTCGACCCCGCGTACGCGCGGGAACTGCACGAGAAGCTGATCGCGACCGGGTGCGGCCCGCTGGTGGCCGACGCGCTGCGCGACGCCCAGGAAGGTGCCCCGTGAACGCTCTGACCGCCACCCTGCTGATCCTGTCCGTGATCGGCAACGCCGTCCTCGCCTGGTTCCTGCTGGTGCGTCGGCCGACCGTCCAGGTGCCCGGACCGGTCCGGTACGTGGAGGTGCCGGGGCCCGAGGTGGTGCGCGAGATGCCAGGTCCGATCCAGTACGTCGACCGGCCCGGACCGGTCGAGTACGTCGACCGGCCCGGTCCGATCCAGTACGTCGACCGGCCGGGCCCGATCGAGTACGTCGACCGGCCGGGCCCGGAGCGCATCGTCCACGTCGAGGTCGTCAAGCCGGTGGAGCTTCCGGCCCGCTCGGGTCCACGGTTCGGCGCCGGCCCGTTCCCGGTGGCCGTACCGAGCGCCTTCCCGGTCGGCCGGGACGTCGCGCCCGACACCGTCGTGGACGGCGTCGACCTGGGCCACCTGCACGTGCGGGCCGGGTCCCAGCGCGGCGGCCGCAACCGGCTCGACCAGCGCTACCGCCGCGACGCCTTCCTGACCCGGATCGTGCCCGGGTTCCCCCGGCAGGTGCTGCTGTCGGCGGTGGCAGCGGGCAACCCGCTGGGCGCCTGGTCGTACAGTGCCGCCGACGTCCTGGTGAACTCGCTGGCCACCCAGGTCGGCGCGTTCGCCGAGCCGCTGGCGCACGCCATGTGGGAGGCGCACTCCCCCGACACCGTCGACGAGTTGCTGCGCTCGACGCTGCGCGGCACCACGGGCGGGCTGGAGCGTCTCGGCCAGCTGCGGCACGCCACGCCGGGCGACGCGTCGGCCGACCTGCTGGCCGCCCTGTCCCCGCTTGGCCAGGACCCCGCGGGGAGCCGCCGGCAGCTGGTGTTCGGCACCGGCGGCGGGCGGGCCCTGCTGCTGCGCGACGGCGTCTGGCACGAGCGGCTGGCCCTGGGCGGCGGTACCACCTGGACGGCCGAACGGGCCCTGCCCGACGGGCTGGACCTGCGCTGGCAGCCGGTGGACACCCGGCCGGGCGACCTCCTGGTGCTGTGCACCGGCGCCACGGCCGAGTTGCTCACGCGCCCCGACGTCGGCGCCTTCCTCGCCGAGACCTGGCGGGCCGGCGCGCCCGACCTGACGGCGTTCCTGCACGACCTGGGTGTCCAGGCCCACGGCGCGGACGCCGACCGCACGGTGGTCTGCCTCTGGGAACGCGGCTGAGCCGTGACGGGGTCCGGCTCCGCACCCCGTCACGGACCCCGGAGGTGGCCGACCTCCTCCGGGGAAGGCCGGCAGGCGGGGAGCCGCGGTGCACGGCGGGGCAGGCGGGGTCGGTCCGGCGATAGCGTGGTCCTCATGACGGCTGAGGACGGAGCGCTGGTCGGCGGGATGGCGAACGCGGGGGCGGTCTTCCGCCAGGGGGACTTGGTGGAGCGACCGGCACCGCGCCACGCGCGCGCCCTGCACGCCCATCTCCGCGCGCTGAAGGAGCACGGCTTCGACGCGGCGCCGGTCCCCGTTGGCCTCACCGGGGATGGCCGTGAGCAGCTGGCCTTCATCCCCGGCGACGTGGCTCTGCCGCCGTTCCCGGGCTGGGCGATGAGGAGTGCCGCCCTCGCATCGGTGGGGAGCCTGCTGCGGCGTCTGCACGACGCCGGCGGGGCCGTCGCGGTGGACACCCGTGCCGAGTGGCCCCGGGACCTCGCCGACCCGGAGGGGGGAACGACGCTGTGCCACAACGACGTGTGCCCGGAGAACGTCGTCTTCCGCGACGGTCGTGCCGTGGCCCTGATCGATTTCGACCTGGCGGCCCCGGGCCGTGCCCTCTGGGACGTCGCCATGACCGCCCGCTACTGGGTGCCCGTGCTCGATCCCGGGTCCGCGGCCGCTCTCTACCCCCCGGGGCTGGACGTGGCCGCACGGCTGCGGATTCTCGCCGACGGCTACGGCCTCTCGGCGGGTGACCGTACCGAGTTGCCAGGCGTCGTCGAGCAGGCGACGGAGGTCTGCCGGGCCTTCGTCGCCCGCCGCGTGGCCGGCGGAGACCCCGTCTATCTCCGGGCGTGGGCCGAGCGTGGTGGATGGGAGCGCTGGGACCGCGCGCAGACCTGGCTGGCGGACCACCGCGAGACGTTCACGGCTGCCCTGCTGAGCTGACCGGCCAGGACGTCCGAGGACAAGCCCACCGGGTGCCGCGGTCGCCCGGGCCCGCACCCTGAACGAGCGGCTCGGCAAGACGGTGGACGGGCGGGCCGTCACCTCGGTGAACGGCGCCGCCGTCACCCAGTCCTCCACCGCCATCCCGGGCATCGCCCTGTACACCGGGCTGCTGCGCGGCGTCCTCGGCGAGGGCGTGGTCCCGCCCGTTCACCAGCTCGCCGCCCTGTGGGACCAGCTCACCGGCGCCGCCCCGCTCGTCCTGGACGACGAGGGCCGGATCCGGCTGGACGCTTGGGAGTTCGCCGACGGTGTCCAGGAGGCGGTCGCCGAACGCTGGGAGGCCGCGACGACCGCGACCGTCGCCGACCTCGCGGACCTCGACTGGTTCCGCGCCGAGGTCCGGCGGCTGTACGGGTTCTCCGTGCCCGGCGTCGACTACGCCGCCCCGGTCGCCACCGACGTCCCCTGGCCCGGTCACACCTTCTGACCGGGGGCCGGTCAGAGCTTGCGGGCCGCGTGGACCTCGTTGAGGTGGATGAGGACGTCGTAGGCCCGGCCGACCGCGAGCCTCGGCATCGGGTCGTTGATGAAGACCGAGCCGGCGTCGTAGGTGGGCCGGGTGACGTCCAGCCAGTCCCGGGCGACGCGCGGAGCGCTGCGCAGGTCGACGTAGTAGTCGCGGTGGCGGACCCGGTCGAGGGTGTACTCGTTCATGTCCGGCGTGGCCGGCGGCACCGTGACGGTCTTCCAGCCGCCGGCCAGCACCTCGTCGTTGGTGAGGAAGGAGCCCCGGTCGAAGGTGAAGCCGATGGCGACGTAGTCGCGGCCGTAGGCGTCGCGCAGATGGGCGCCCTGCGGCTCGGGGTACATGAAGGTGTCGGTGGCCAGGTAGCCGGCGTGCCCGTTGTGCGCCGACAGCAGGACCTTGCCGCCGGTGCGGCGCTGCCACCAGGCGGTGTTGTCGGCCATGGCCCGGTCGCGCAGCTGCTCCGCGGCGGAGACGGAGGCGGGGTCGGCGAGGTCGAGGGCGGCGAAGCCGAAGGTCTGGGCGATGTTGCGGGCGTGCTGCAGGGCCCACTCGTACGCGTCGTCGCCGGGGGTGCCGCTCGCGGTGACCAGGTCGAGCGCCTGCTGGGCCCTGGCGGCGTTCTCCCGGCGCTCGGCGACGGGCCTGCCCAGGTAGGCGATGGTGTCGTCCAGCGGCCGCAGGCCCGCGTAGAGCCCGTCGAGCGCCGGCAGGACGTCCGGCCGGGCCTGCCGGACGTAGCCGGCGACCCGCTCGAAGACGGCGTCGCCGAGCTTCGGGGCGCCGATGTCGTCGCCGAGGAAGCGCAGCGGGCGCCCCGGGTGGCTCCGGTTGTAGTCGCGCATCCAGGAGATCAGGTCGGCGAACTCCTCCCGTTCCCAGGGGCTGCCGCCCAGCGCCTCCTTGACGATCCGCCGGGCGTCGCCGGAACCGCCCTGGACGTACTCGTCGATCAGCAGTCCGCTGGTCCAGCTCGTCTCCAGGGCGAAGGTGGTGAAGCCCTTCTCCTCGACCAGGTGGCGGAAGAGCCTGTGCTTCATCGCGAAGAACTCGTGCGAGCCGTGCGTCGCCTCGCCGAGGCCGACCACCTTGGCGTCGCCGATCATCGTGCCGAGGGCGCGGAGGTCGGCGGTGCGTCCGCCGGGCTCGGTCGTCCGCAGCGGCTGGGCGACCCGGTCCAGGGCCCGTACGACGGCCGCCTCCCGGGAGTCCGCGGCGTTCACCCCCACCGGGCCCGCCGGGGCGGCGACCGCCGCCACCGGGGCGAGCACGGCCGTCACCGCCACGGCCGCCGTCGCCGCCAACAGTCCGCGCCGCCCGATCCGCTTGCCGCCTGCCATCGCTGTGACCACTCCTCAACTCGTAGGTCCTGGGACTTCCCGGACTTCTCCGGGGTGAGTTGATCATCACGCGGGCGGCGGTGGCGGCGCGCTGGGGAGGGCCTCCGGCTTTCCTGGGGGAAGCCCCCCGGAGGGATTCGGTGGCGAGCCCCCCGCCCGGAGAGGGCCCGCCGTCCGTTACAGGGCGCGCAGGGCCCGCTCGCACTCCCGGCAGCGCTGCTCGGCGAGCGTCGGCGGGTACCAGGGTTCGCCCAGACCCGGCCGGAAGTGGGCGTGCTCCATGTCCCCGGTGTCCCGCCCGCACAGGGTGCTCGGCAGCGGGTCCTCGGGCACGTCCGGGTCCGATCCGGCGGCGTGCACGGCCGCCACGGCGGGCTCGACCCCGTCGGGGCCGAGCACCCGGGCGGGTTCCAGCTCGTAGAGGACGACGATCGAGGCCATGGCACGAGCATCGTCCGCCCGGGCCGCCCCGACACCCCGGGGTGGGCTGTTCGGGCCCCCAGGGTCGAAAGGCCGTGCCAGGTGGCAAGGCGGCCCGAACCGGGACCAAACGCCCGGACCGCCCGGCACCTCCNGTCAGTAGTAGTGGCGGCGTCCGCCGACGGCGTGGCCGAGGGCACCGGCGATCCACAGCACGAGGCCGATCACGAGGAGGACGATGCCGATCGTCCACAGCACCGAGATGCCGGTGACGAATCCGATGATGAGCAGTATGACGCCGAGGACGATCACGGAAGCCTCCCGGTGGATGCGGACGGGCGGAGCCTCGGAGGGCCGGTGCCCTGCCGGTCTCCGGCCGGGCCCTGGCGCTGCGTGTACCACCCTGCTGGATCGGCAAACCCGGCCGTCGCGCGGGAGCCGGCAGCGGCGGTCCCGGCCGGGGGTCGTGCTACGCGACCCGCGGGGCCGGTGCGGAGGCGTCGGTGAACAGCGCACGCCGCTCCTCCTCCGTCAGCCCGCCCCACACGCCGTAGGGCTCCCGGGTGGCCAGCGCGTACCGGCGGCACTGCACCCGCACCGGGCAGCGCGCGCAGACGGACTTCGCGTGCTGCTCGCGCTCCTTCGCGGCGGCGCCGCGCTCGTTGACCGGGTGGAAGAAGATGCTGCTGTCGACGCTGCGGCAGGCTCCCTCCAGCTGCCAGTTCCAGTGCTGCTCGGCGGCTCCGGGGAGGCGGGAGATGTCGGTCACGGCGGCCCTTTCCTGACGCGGGACGGCGGTCGGTGTCGACCGGCCTTCTAACCCCGATCCGGCGGTTCATGCCGCCCTCCGCCGCGGTTCCGCGGGCGGGCCGCCCGGTCGAGCGGCACCGGCGGTTCCTGCCGCCGGGCCCGGCGGCGGCTGCCCCACACGAAGGCGGCCAGCAGGGTGCCCACCACCAGGACGGCGGGCAGCACGGTCACGAACAGGACCGGCCCGTCGAGTCCGGCCGCGGACATGGTCGGCGCTACGGTCATCGGGCATCACCTTCCGGATCGTCGGGGTCCGCCGGCGCCGGCGGACCGGGTGAGGACCGCCCGCCTACCCGGCGGTTCCCGCGCCACACCCGGCGGGGCCGGACCGGGGTCCGGGCGCCCCGCGCGGGCGGCGGCGGGTTTCCGGCGGGGCCGGCGGGGCAGCCGCCGGATCATGGACCAGTCGCAGGCACCCGTGCTGGAGGCCCTCGCGGCCTATCACGCCAATCCGCTGACCACCTTCACCCCGCCCGGCCACCGGCAGGGCCGGGGCGTCGATCCGCGCACCCTGCGCACGCTGGGCGCGGACGTCTTCCGCTCGGACGTGCTCACCACCGGCGGCCTGGACGACCGCACTCGCCGGGCTGACCGAGCTGGTCGGGATCGCGGCCGACCTGCGGCCCACGCCCGTCGTCCAGGTCCCGGGGCCGGACCGGCTGCGCCTGGAACAGGTCCTGCTGCCGCGCGACGCGTTCTTCGGCCCGGCCGAGCAGGTGCCCGTCGAGAAGGCGCCGGGCCGGATCGCCGCCGAAATGCTGACGCCCTACCCGCCGGGCATCCCGGCCGCCCTGCCCGGCGAGCGGCTCACCGAGGACGTCGTCGAGTACCTGCGCGGCGGCCGGGCCGCCGGCATGCTGGTGCCGGACTCCGCGGACCCCGGGCTGAACAGCGTGCGGGTCGTCGTCGAGAACGGTGTGGACTGACCGCCCGGCGAGGGTCGGGTCAGGCGGAGAGCAGATCGCGGATGCAGCGGTCCCAGTCGATGCGGTCGGACTCCGCGCCGACCGGGACCGCCCTCGCGGTGGCGCGCAGGAAGCGGGCGAGCGGGCGGGCGGGGGCGTTCAGCAGCGCCACGCCGGTCCGGCAGCCGAGGGCGATGAAGACGTGCGTGCCGGTGGCGCTCGGTTCGATGTGGACGTCGCCGTCGCCGACCGGCCCGTGCAGTCCGGCGGCCAGCAGGTCACGGGCGAGCACCCAGACCGCGCCCTCGTCGGCGCCGAAGTCGAGCCGGACGGCGAACGGGTCACCGGTCTCGTAGCGGCACTCCACGTCCAGGTCCCGCCCCCGCGCCTCGCCGGTGATCAGACGCATCCTCAGCTGTGCCGCCACCACTTCCGACATCGGCCTCGCCCTCCCGCGACTCGTCGTGCCGTCGAACACTGTGCGCACCGTCTGCCCCGGCGCTGCCCGCTCATGCCACGGAATCGGCGGACGCGCCACTCGGGCGGTTACCGAGCGTTCACCCTGGTATCGCACGATTTCGGCCACCTTCCAGCGGGCAAGCAAGGCGTATGGACGACAGCCGCAACCCCGAGGTGGACGCCGCGGTCGGCCGGGCCGACGCGCGGCGGCTGACGGACGAGCTTCGCGCGGCGGTGGCCGAGCCCCGCACCGCCGCGCTGGTACTGACCCGCCGGGTGCGCGCCGCGCACCGGGCCCGGGTGTGGACGGCGCTGGGCCATCCCTCCTGGGACGCCTACGCCATGGCCGAGCTCGGCGTGCCGCGGCCCACCGCCTACCGGCTGCTGGACCTCGCGGACACCGCCGGCGTGATCGAGGAGACCGTGGCCCGCGAGGCCGGGCCCGAGCTCGCCCACGCCTGGGACAGCTGGGCGGTGCTGAACCTGCGGGCGGTGGTGGACCTGCGCGGCCGGCTGGCCGAGCTGTCCGACCTGCTCGCCGAGCGCCTGGGCCAGCTGGGCGCGGAGGCCGGCGAGCGGCCCCGGGAGCCCGCCCGGGTGGCCGCCGCCGT
>NZ_BAAAKJ010000054.1:30689-37166 GCF_039527695.1 Kitasatospora putterlickiae | reverse complement strand
CGGTCGCCGAGCTGTGCGAGAGCCCGGACGTGCCGCCCGCCGACCTGCACCGCGTCCCCGGGCCCGACGGGATGGACGTCGAGGCCTGGCGCACCGTGGTCGCCGAGGGGCTGGACGTGCAGAAGCGGCTGCGCGGCGGCTACCGCGAGCTGGGGCTGCTGGCCCTGCGGGTGGCGCCGGGCTACGTCTCCGACCACGACGCCGAGGCGGTCCTGCACCTGCTCGGCGAGGAGATCGGCAGCACCTACGACGAGCTGCTGGCCTGCCGCCGCTACGCGCTGACCGGCGACGCCCGCGCCGTCGAGGGGCTGTGAGGTCGGTCGCCGCCGTCGAGGGGGGCTGTGAGGTCAGTCGGCGGGCAGCAGGCGCGCGGTGTCGACCTCGGCCCAGATGGTCTTGCCCTGGGCGTGCGGCTCGGCGCCCCAGCGGTCGGCGGTCCGCTCCACGATGAACAGGCCGTGGCCGCCGGGCAGCGCCGGGTTGTGCGGGCGGCGCGGGGTGGGCATGACCGGGCTGCGGTCGCTGACCTCGACCCGCAGCCGGGCCGCGGTGACGTCCAGCACCATCTCCAGCGGCCCGCCCCCGTGCAGCATCGCGTTGGCGACCAGCTCCGCCGCCAGCAGCACGACGTCCTCGGCGACCTCGTCCCGGGCGCCGGGAGCGACGGCGCCCGGGTACCAGTCCGCGAGCGCCTGGGTGGTGAAGGTCCTGGCGCGGGCGACCGGCTTGGGGAGCCCGGCCAGGGGCAGCCGCCGGCGCTGGCCGCCCGGGGGTGCCACGGGTCCGGCCGACTGGGGTTCTCCGTCCAGGGTTCCCCGGCTCAACGTCATAGGAGGGCACCCTTTCGGATCGACGGCGTTTTCCGCATGGTCGGTTTCCCGGCGGTCCCGGAATTATGCCTGCCGCGGGGCCGGACGGCACCGAACCGGCGCGTGTCCGGTCCGGTGCGCGTCCCGGCTCATCCCGCGAGGGCCTCGTCGACCGACTCGTGGATGGCGAACACCGTCCGCGCCCCGGTCAGGTCGAGGACCCGCATGACCGTGGCCGGGACGGCGGCGAGTCGCAGGTCGAGGCCCGTCCGCTCCGCCACCAGGCGGGTGCGCAGCAGGACGTTCAGGCCGGAGGAGTCGCAGAAGCCCACTCCCCGCAGGTCGATCACCACGGCCGTGGGCCGTTGGGCGACCAGCGCGGCGAGGGCGTCGGCGGCCGGCGCCAGCGTCTCCACGTCGAGGTCGCCGGCCAGGGCGCAGACCACCGCGCCGTCGGGTCCTGAGCGGGTTTCCACCACCAGCTCCGGACGGGGCTGGGAGGCCGCGAGCACAGTCTCTCCCCGGTCGTTGTCGGATGGCATCATCGTCGTTCCCCTCCGTGTCCGTGCCTTCCGACCATACGGAGGTCACGCCCGCCGGCCAAGTGAGGGAGGGAGGATCGGGGCCGTCGCGTCCCCCGGAGCCGCACCACGCGCCGCGGTCAGGCGGCTTCCATCCCCTGCCGCAGTCGTCGCAGGGTGCGGCTCAGGAGGCGCGAGACGTGCATCTGCGACAGGCCGAGGCGGGCCCCGATCTGGGACTGCGTCATGTCCTCGCAGAAACGCATGGAGAGGATCAGCCGCTCGCGTTCCGGCAGGGCGGCCACCAGGGGCTTGAGCGCGACCAGGTCCTCCACGAGGTCGAGCTCCCGGTCGTCCTCACCGAGGTGGTCGGCCAGCGGGCCGGGGCCTTCGCCGTCCTCGGCGCCGCCGTCCAGGGAGCCCGCGGTGTGGCCGTTGGCGGCGGTCAGGCCCTCGACGACCTCCTCCTCGCCGATCCCGAGGTCCTCGGCCAGCTCGGCCACGGTCGGGGCCCGGTCCAGGCGCTGCGCGAGCCGTTCCTGCGCCCTGGCCAGCGTGATGCGCAGCTCCTGGAGACGGCGCGGGACGTGGACGGCCCAGGTGGTGTCGCGGAAGTGCCGCCGTATCTCGCCGAGCACGGTCGGCAGGGCGAAGGTGGTGAACTCCACGCCGAGTTCGGGGTCGAAGCGGTCGATCGCCTTGATCAGGCCCAGTGCGCCGACCTGGAGGAGGTCGTCCTTGGGCTCGCGGTGCGAGTCGAAGCGGCGGATCGCGAACCGTACCAGGGAGAGGTTCATCTCGACCAGCGTGGAGCGGACGTAGGAGTACTCCCGGGTCCCCTCCTCCAGCGTCGCCAGACGACGCAGCAGCACCTTGGTGAGTTCGCGGGCGTCCGCGGGGGCGACCTCGCGTGGGTCCTCCACGGCCGCCAGTTCGGGCGGCAGCAGGTCGCGCAGCGCCGTCGTGGTCGACGCAGCGGCGGAAACGAGCAGTTCACCGGTGGGGGCCACCATGGGAGTCCTTCCGTCGTGTCGGCACGGTCCTGCGCCCGCTACCCCGGATGCGCGAAAGGATGCAGTCGCCGTCTGTGAAGGTTTCGCGGAGGCTGCCGGACGGCACCGGTGCGGCGGGACCCTTGAAAGGTTGCCTCAGGCACCAACCGTTTTTCAACCGCCGTAAGGGGTGGGGTAGCCTCCCTGGCGGTACACACGGCGCCCGAGGAGCGGTTCGCAGACTCGCTTCCCGCGGCACCCCGGATCGGAGGCGAGCATTCGATGGCCGGCCCCACCACGTTCCACGGCCCGCAGCGCGACCAGCACGGAGCGCCCGACACCGCGCGCGTGGGCGAACCCGAACTGCGGCTGCTCCTCGCCGGGTTGACGGCGGTTCGGGACGGCGACTTCGGCACCGAACTGCCGGACGACGCGGACGGGCTGCTCGGCGAGATCGCCACCGTGTTCAACGGCATGGTCGACCAGCTGTCCCGGTTCACCTCCGAGGTGACCCGGGTGGCCCGGGAGGTCGGCACCGAGGGCCGGCTCGGCGGCCAGGCCCAGGTGCCGGGCGTCTCGGGCTCCTGGGCGGACCTCACCGACTCGGTCAACGCGATGGCCGGCAACCTCACCACCCAGGTGCGCGACATCGCCCAGGTGGCCACCGCGGTCGCCAAGGGCGACCTGTCGCAGAAGATCACCGTGGACGCCCGCGGCGAGATCCTGGAGCTGAAGAACACCGTCAACACCATGGTGGACCAGCTGTCCGCGTTCGCCGGCGAGGTGACCCGGGTGGCCCGCGAGGTGGGCACCGAGGGCATCCTCGGCGGCCAGGCCGACGTGAAGGGCGTCTCCGGGACCTGGCGCGACCTGACCGACTCGGTGAACTTCATGGCCGGCAACCTCACCGGCCAGGTCCGGGCGATCGCCCAGGTGGCCACCGCGGTCGCCGGCGGCGACCTGTCGCAGAAGATCACCGTCAACGCGCGCGGCGAGATCCTGGAGCTGAAGGAGACCATCAACACGATGGTCGACCAGCTCAGTTCCTTCGCCGACGAGGTGACCCGGGTCGCCCGCGAGGTCGGCTCCGAGGGCCGGCTCGGCGGCCAGGCCCAGGTGGAGGGCGTCTCCGGCACCTGGAAGCGGCTCACCGAGAACGTCAACCGGCTGGCCGGCAACCTCACCCGGCAGGTCCGCGCGATCGCCGAGGTGACCAGCGCCGTCGCGGCCGGCGACCTGACCCGCTCGATCACCGTGGACGCCTCCGGCGAGGTCGCCGACCTCAAGGACAACGTCAACTTCATGGTGCAGTCGCTGCGCGAGACCACCCGGGCCAACGAGGAACAGGACTGGCTGAAGACCAACCTGGCCCGCTTCTCGGCGCTGATGCAGGGCCGGCGCGACCTCGTGGTGGTCGCCGAGTCCGTGATGGACGAACTCGCCCCGCTGGTCTCCGCGCAGTGCGGCGCCTTCTACCTCGCCGAGGAGGGCCCCGAGGGCACCGTGTTGCAGCTCGTCGGCTCCTACGCGTTCCCCGACGGCGAGCGCCCCACCCGTTTCCGGCTGGGCGAGTCCTTCGTCGGCCAGGCGGCGCGCGGCCGGCGGACCATCACCGTCGACGCGTTGCCGCCCGACTACCTGGCCGCCTCCTCCGGCCTGGGCCGCACCGGCTCGCTGTCCCTGGTGGTGCTGCCGATCGTGGTCGAGGAGCAGGTCCTCGGTGTCATAGAGCTGGCCTCCGTGCAGCCGTTCACCCAGGTCCACCGGGACTTCCTGGAGCAGCTGATGGAGACCATCGGCGTCAACGTCAACACCATCATCGCCAACGCCCGGACGGACGAGCTGCTCGGCGAGTCCCAGCGGCTGACCGCCGAACTCCAGGCCCGGTCCCAGGAGTTGCAGGCGCGCCAGGAGGAGCTCCAGGCCTCCAACGCGGAGCTGGAGGAGAAGGCGGAGCTGCTCGCCGCGCAGAACCGCGACATCGAGGCCAAGAACCTGCAGATCGAGCAGGCCCGCCAGGAGTTGGAGGACCGCGCCCACCAGGTCTCACTGGCCTCCACCTACAAGTCGGAGTTCCTGGCCAACATGAGCCACGAGCTGCGCACCCCGCTCAACAGCCTGCTGATCCTGGCCCAGTTGCTCGCCCAGAACCCCACCCGGAACCTGACCGCCAAGCAGGTCGAGTACGCGGGCATCATCCACTCGGCGGGCTCCGACCTGCTCCAGCTCATCAACGACATCCTCGACCTCTCCAAGGTCGAGGCCGGCAAGATGGACGTCAACGTCGAGGCGGTGCCGCTGCGCGCGCTGCTCGACTACGTCGAGGCCACCTTCCGCCCGATGACCGGCCAGAAGAACCTGGCCTTCGCGGTCCGGACGGTCGACGGCGTCCCAGCCGAACTCGCCACCGACGACTACCGGTTGCGCCAGGTGCTGCGCAACCTGCTGTCCAACGCGGTCAAGTTCACCGAACAGGGCCGGATCGAGCTGCGCATCGAGCCGGCCGCCGAGGCCGAACTCCCCGACGGCGTACGGCGCGACGGCGGCCCGGTGCTCGCCTTCCGGGTGAGCGACACCGGCATCGGCATCGCGCCCCAGCACCTGGAGACCGTCTTCGGTGCCTTCCAGCAGGCCGACGGCACCACCAGCCGCAAGTACGGCGGCACCGGACTCGGCCTGTCGATCAGCCGCGAGATCGCCTACCTGCTCGGCGGCGCGATCACCGTCGAGAGCACCCTCGGCCGGGGCAGCACCTTCACCCTCTACCTCCCCGCCACCCGGCCCGACGCGGCCGGCGGCCCCGACGGCGCGCCGCGCCGCGTGCCCAGCCGCGCCCCGCAGCCGTCCGGGGAGGCGGACCACCACCCCGCCGAGACGCCGCGCCGCCTGCTCGTGGTGGAGGGCCGGCCCAACGGCCTGCTGTCCCTGGTGGCGGAGAACGCCGTGGCCGACCTCGCCCGCTACGCCGGAACGCGGCGCCAGGTGGAGATCGTCACCGCCGTCGGCGCCCAGGAGGCCGCCACCGCGCTGGCCACCGACCCGTGCCACTGCGTCGTGCTGGAACTCGACCTGCCCGACGGCGCCGCGACGCGGTTCCTGGACGAGCTGGAGCGCGACCCGGCGCTGCACGCCGTCCCGGTCCTCGCGCACCACAACCGGGGTGTCGGCGCGCCGGACGAGCACGCCGTGCGCCGGGCGGGCGGCCGGCCGCTGGAGTTCCTGTCCAGCCTGGACGAGCTGCGCGAACGCGTCGCCCTGCACATGAGCGCCGACCGCCCCGGGGCCGTGCTGCCGCTGGTGCGCGACACCGAACGGGACGCCCCCTGGAGCCCGCAGGCCGATCCGACGCTGGCCGGGCGCACCGCGCTGGTGGTGGACGACGACGACCGCAACCTCTACGCGCTCACCAGCATCCTGGAGCTGCACGGCCTGCGGGTGCTCCAGGCCGAGAACGGCCGCGCGGCGCTGGAGGCGCTGGCCGCCCACCCCGGGATCGACGTCATCCTGATGGACGTGATGATGCCGGAGATGGACGGGTACACGGCCACCGCGGCGATCCGCGCGATGCCCGAGCACGAGGGGCTTCCGATCATCGCCGTGACCGCCAAGGCGATGATCGGCGACCGGGAGAAGAGCCTGGCCTCGGGCGCCAGCGACTACATCACCAAGCCGGTCGAGGCGGCCGAGGTGATCGGCCGCATCCGGCACCACCTGACCAGGTAGCCGCCCGCCCGGCGCCGCCACCGGCCCCGACCCCCAGGAGTCAGCACCGTGCAGCACCCGCAGGATCCCCCGGCCACGGACCGCCCCGCGCCGTCCGGCGGGGACGCGACGGCGGTCGGCCGGCTGGCCGGCACCGTGGAGCGGCTGCGGCTGGAACTGGAGCGCGCCCAGGCCCACTCGGCGGGCCGGGCGGTGGTGGAGATGGGCGTCGGCGTGCTGGTCGAGCGGCTGCGCTGCGGGCCCACCGAGGCGGCCGGGCAGCTGGAGAACCTCGCCGAGCAGGCCGGGGTGTCGACCCTGGCGCTCGCCGCCGACCTGGTCAATCAGGCCGCCGCGGACCAGATCTCGGCGCTCGCCCGGGCGTTCGTCGAGGGCGCGGCCGTCCCCCCGGACCAGCCCGGCGAGCCGGACCGGGCGGGCCGGGCCCCCGGG
>NZ_BAAAKJ010000054.1:0-30631 GCF_039527695.1 Kitasatospora putterlickiae | reverse complement strand
GCGGTGACCCCGCCGCGGCGGCCCGCGCCATGCTGGAGCACGCGCTGCGCCCGCTCGGCGTGGCGGCCGTCGCGGTCTGGGCGGCCCACCCGGACCTCTCGCTGTCGCTCGCCGGGTGCGCCGGCTTCCACGAGGAGGAGGCCCGCCGCTGGCGCCACGTGCCGCCGGGCGTGCCGACCCCGGCCCGCCGCGCCCTGGACGAGCGGGCGGCGGTCGGCTACCCGACGCTCGCCGAGGCCTCCCTGCCCTCGGTCGGCCAGCACGAGATCCGCGGCGGCCGGCTGGCCGTCCCGGCCGGCAAGGGCGGGCGGCTGATCGGCGTCCTGGAGCTCTGCTGGCACGAGCGGCTGCCCGAGCAGTCCCAGCCGCTGCAACGCCAGTTCGAGGCGCTCGCGGAGGTGGGGGNGCCGCCACCCTGGAGTCCGGCGGCGGGTGGGAGCCGCAGGCGCCGGACGCCGCCGACACCGGCTTCGAGGAGCTGCGCCGGCTGGCCGACGGCCTGCTCGACCCGTGCCTGCTGCTGCGGGCCGTGCCGGACGGCGACGACCTGCCGCCGCCGTTCGTGATCCGCCATCTCAACCCGGCCTTCGTGGACTTCGCCGGCCGGCCCACCGGCGCGATCGCCGGCGCCCGGCTGCTGGAGGCCTACCCGCTGGCGGCCGAACCGGGCGGCCTGGCCGAGAAGGTCGAGCACGTCCACGCCACCGGGGAACCGTTCCGCGCCCCCGACCTGCGGCTGGCCGCGCTGGTCGGCGGGGTGCCGCTGGTCACCCGGGCGCAGGTCGGCATCACCCGGCACGGCGGCCACGTGGCGGTGATCTGGCGCCTGGACGACGGCACCCCGCGGATGGCCCGGCTGCTCCAGCACGCGCAGCGCCTCGGACGGATCGGCGGCTTCGAGGAGGACCTGCGCACCCGCCGGATCGTCTGGAACGACACCCTGTTCGAGCTGCACGGCCTACCGCCCACCGCGCCGCCGATCGCCCTCGACCAGCTCCCCGAGCACGCCCACCCGGACGACCGGCTCGCCCTCGGGCGGTTCCTGCGCACCCTGCTGCACCACCACCGCCCGGCGTCCACCGCCTTCCGGCTGCAGCGCCCCGACGGCGTCACCCGGCACATCCGGGTCGTCGCCGAGCCGGTGCCCGACCCGGGCAGCGGGCTGCGCACCGTGCGCGGCGCCTACCAGGACATCTCCGCCCAGCACTGGACGGAGGTCGCGCTCGCCGCCACCCGCGACCAGCTCGCCCAGAGCGAGCAGCAGGCCGCCGAGCGCAGCCGCCTCGCGCTCCAGCTGCAGCACGCGATCATGCCGCCCGCGCGCGGCCCGCTGGAGCTGCCGGACCTGCGGGTCGGGGTGCGCTACCGCCCGGCCGAGAAGGGCCACCTGGTCGGCGGCGACTGGTACGACGCCCTGCCGCTGCCCTCGGGGGACGTACTGCTGTGCGTGGGCGACGTCGCCGGCCACGGCATCGAGGCCGCCACCGGGATGGTCGCCCTGCGCAACGCGCTGCGCGGCCTGGCCGCCACCGGGGCGGGGCCGGCCCAACTGCTGGGCTGGCTGAACAGCGTCACCCACCACCTGACCGACCAGGTCACCGCGACCGCCGTCTGCGGCCTCTACCGGCCCGGGTCGCGCCGGCTGCGCTGGGCGCGCGCGGGGCACCCGCCGCCGGTGCTGCTGCGCGGGCAACGGGCGACCAGCCTGCCGCAGCTGGGCGGCATCCTGCTCGGCGCCGTCGACCAGGCCGAGTACGAGGAGGGCGAGCTGGTCCTGGAGCCGGGCGACGAGCTGGTGATGTACACCGACGGGCTCATCGAGCGCCGCGACGAGTCCTTCCAGGCCTCGCTGGCGGGCCTGATGGCCCTCGCCGAGCGGGCCCGGGGCACGGCGGCCGGCGGCGCGGACGGCCTGGAGGAGCACCTGGACCACCTGCTGCGCTACAGCAGCGCCGACACGGACGACGACACCTGCCTGGTCGGGATCGCCGTCCGGTAGTCGCCGGCTTCGGTGGCGGCCTCGGGTAGCGGCCTCAGTACCGCAGGACGGCGGCGATCCGGCCCGCGTCGGAGAGGGTGCCGTCGGGCACGAAGCTGACCTGGCCGCCGTTGTCGAGGGTGCGCTCGACGACCTCGTCGACGATGTCCTCGCGCGCGCCGGACTCCTCGGCCGCCGCCGGGACCACGTGCTCGCCGGCGTCGCGCACGGCGGTGCGGAAGTTCTCCTCGACCACCAGCCGGCCGAGCCGGCCGTCCCCGGCGGCCCGCCAGACCTCGTCCAGCCCCGCGGCGAAGGTCTGCCGGCCGCGCGCCGCGTCGAGCTGGGCGAGGGCGTCGGTGGTGTCGCGCTCGGCCTGGGCGCGCACGGCGGGCTCGACCACCTTGCGGACCGTCTCGGCGTCCGCCTGGGCGAGGCCGCCGTGCGGCAGTTGCTCGGTGGCCTCCTTGGCGATCGGGCCGACGGCGTCCAGCAGGGCGAGCGCGGCGGCCTCGCCGGTGACGTAGAGCGGCCGGCGGTCGGCGGCGAGCAGCCTGCCCACCTCGGCGTCGGCCTGCCGCAGGAAGGTCTTGGTCTCCTCGTCGCGGAAGGTGCTGGGCGTGTCGCCGATGCGCTCCTGCCGCTCGGGGTCGGGGTTGTCGAAGACGCGCTCCAGCGGGAAGCCGTGGTCGCGGTCCTCGGTGACCCGGTCCTGGTCGCCGCGCCACAGCACCACCCGGTCGGCGGCGACCGCGAGCACCCAGTAGGGGCGCTCGGCGGCCTGTGCGGCGACCAGGTTGCGGGTCAGGTAGGTGTCCGACAGCACCACCCGGGCGGGTGCGGTGCGCCCGAGCGACCAGACCTGGTGCTCACCGGGCGCGGCGAGGATCGCCAGGCCGTCCTCGGCGTGCACCAGGTCGACCTCGGCGAGGGCCCGGTCGAGCTGCTCCAGCACGTCGATCCGGTCCGCGCGGGAGACCTCGGGGTCGGCCTGGACCTTCTCCTTGGCCTCGGCCAGCAGGTTGCGCAGCCGGACCGGGTCCTGCGCGTTGTCCGGCTCCCGGCGGTGCGTGGGCATCAGGATGGACACCGCCGGATACGGCCTCGGCCGGCGCAGCTCGGCGAGGACGGCGGGGCTGGGGGCGCGCTGCATGGAGACCCTTTCCGAAGGCGGCTCGGCCTTCTTCACGTGGACACGCCGGACCGGGATCACTCCCGAGGATCCGCGATGCCCGGAATGTCCTCAATGTACAGACATGCCCCCAGGTCCGCCGCCCGTCCGCCGGGCGTCCACCGCCCGGCGTCAGGTCACTCGATCCAGACCAGCACCCCGTGCCGACGGGTCGCCACCGCCCCGAGGAAATCGGCCAGGGCGCGGTACTCGGCCGTCACCAGGTGCAGCGAGTCCTCGTCCTCCCACAGACCCTGCGGGTACACCCGCGCCTCGGCGAGGTCCGCCGCCCGCACCCCCTCGACCAGCCGTCCCGGGTCCAGCTCCGCGAGCGCCCCGGCGGCGAGCCGGACCCGGTCCGGGGCGATCAGGGACGGCGGCCCGTAGCCCCAGTCCTCCGCGCCCGGCAGCTCCTCCTCGCCGTGCACGAGGTCGACCGGAAACTCCCGGCGGCGGAGCAGGAAGTCCAGCGCCTGCCAGGCCTTCCCGGTCTCGTGCAGCCGCCCCCGGCCGCCGCCCGCCCGCTCGTCGCCGTCCGCGTCGTCCAGCTCCTCGACGAACTCCAGGACCCACTCGGGCTCCCTCACCGCCCGCTCCAACTCCCCGGCGCTGAGCCGGAGGTACCGCCCGATCATGCTCATGGCCGGAGCCTAGGCGGGGCCACCGACAATGCCGCCGCACGCACCGGGAGTCACCGGACGCCGCCCGGGCTCAGGCGGGGTGGCCGGCGGTGATGCCGGCGACGTCGCGGTAGGACAGCACCGGGGCGGCGCCCACGGGCGGGGCGGTGACGGCCACCGGGGCCAGCAGCAGGCCGGTGTGGTCGCCCCAGTCCGCGCAGTCCAGCACCCGGCCGACGAACCACGCGGGCGCCTCCGCGAGCACCGGCACCCCGTACGGGCCGTGGTACCACTCGACGGCCGCGAACTTGTCCGTGTCGTCGCCGCTGCGCCCGCCGAACAGCGCGGCCAGCCCGTGCCCGTACGGCAGCAGGTGCACGCCCAGCGCGTCGGCCGCGAGCGCCGCGTCGTAGGTGTGGTTGGCCTTGGAGATCCACACCACGAACCGCGCGGGCTCGATCGAGCACTGGCCCGCGAAGCCGACCAGGCACCCGGCCGGCGGCGGCCCGGGCGCGGTGACCACGTACACCGGGTAGTCGAGCAGGGCCGTGAACGTGTCGAAGTCGCCCATGGCACCAGCCTAGGAACCGACCCGGCGGTTCGCACCCGGCGGCTCGCCGCGGCCGGATTCCGCTCTCCCGGTGCCACGCACCGCGCGGAACTTGTCCGACGGTGCACGGAAGGCGCTGTGGCGGCGACGGCGGCCGTGCGGCCGGTCATGCTGGGAATCAGCCGGCCGAAAGCGTCACGAAGGCGCGCCAGGCCGGGCGTCCTCCCCGCTCAACCAGCACAACCGAAAGGCCGTCATGCCCTTCATCACCCTTTCCGATGGTTCCCGGAAGTTCTACAAGGACTGGGGCACCGGACGGCCCGTCGTCCTCTCGCACGGCTGGCCGCTGAACGCCGACGGGTGGGAGAACCAGGCCGTGGCCCTCGCCTCGGCCGGCTTCCGCGTCATCGCCCACGACCGGCGCGGCCACGGCCGCTCCACCCAGACGTGGGACGGCAACCACATGGACCAGTACGCCGACGACCTGGCCGAGCTGCTCGACCAGCTCGACCTGACCGACGCGGTGCTGGTCGGCCACTCCACCGGCGGCGGCGAGGTCGCCCGCTACCTGGGCCGGCACGGCTCCGCCCGGGTGCGCAAGGCTGTCCTGCTGGGCGCCGTCCCGCCGCTGATGCTGCTCACCGAGACCAACCCCGAGGGCACCCCGCTCTCGGTGTTCGACGGCATCCGCGCGGGTGTCGCCACCGACCGGTCGCAGTTCTACTACGACCTGAGCGAGGCCTTCTACGGCTTCAACCGCCCCGGCGCCGCGACCTCCGAGGGCAAGCGGCGCGAGTTCTGGCTGCAGGGCATGCAGGCCGGTCTGAAGAACGCCCTGGACTGCGTCGAGGCGTTCTCGGAGACCGACTTCACCGAGGACCTCAAGAAGATCGACATCCCGGTGCTGGTCGCCCACGGTGACGACGACCAGATCGTCCCGATCGCCGCCTCCGCCGAGAAGACCGTCAAGCTGCTCCCCCAGGGCACCCTGAAGGTCTACGCGGGCGCGCCGCACGGCCTGGTCGGCGCCTACGAGGCCGAGTTCACCAAGGACCTCGTCGCGTTCGTGGCCTCCTGATCCACCTGTCGCGGCCCGGCCCGGCCGACCCACGGTCTCACCGCCGCCAGACGGCCAGGCCGGCCGACCCGCGGCGGGCGCCGGGGTGCGGCGCCCGCTCCGGCCCCGGACGCCTCCACGGGTCCGGGGCCGGTCCGCGTCAGCGACCCGACAGCCTTTCCGCCAGGGCCCGCACGGCCTCGGAACCGGCCGCCGCCACCCGGTCGAGCACCTCCAGCACCGCCG
This sequence comes from Kitasatospora putterlickiae, assembly GCF_039527695.1. Lineage (NCBI taxonomy): Bacteria > Bacillati > Actinomycetota > Actinomycetes > Kitasatosporales > Streptomycetaceae > Kitasatospora > Kitasatospora putterlickiae. Next base: position 25,009 of record NZ_BAAAKJ010000054.1, on the reverse strand, counting down.
CGTACTCGCCCCGGGCCAGCCGCACCGGGGCTCCCCCGGTGGCCAGCGCCGCCTCGATCGCGGCCTCGGCGTCCCCGTCAAGCCCCGGCACGGCCGACACCTGGCCGGCCTGCACCACCCGCCCCGTGATGTGGACCGTTCCCGCGATGCTGTTGCTGACCTCCACCGTCACTTCCCCCTCCGCGTCGTGTTCCGTGCCCGCACTGTAGCGGGCCGGATGGCGCCGCCGGACGCCGTTTCCCCGTTCCCGCGCCCGGACGCCCTCCGTCCGGGCCCGTCTGAGTTCCGTTCACCCGCCCGCGGTTCGGCTCCACGCGCTCCACGGGCTCCTGTCGGGGCGTCGGCCCGCCGTTCGGCCTGGCGTTCCCTACGCTACGGGTCGGACATTCCCCCAGGAAAGGGACCAATCATGCCCTCCATCCTCAATCCGTACATCAACTACACCGGCGACGCCCGACAGGCGCTGGAGTTCTACCGGAGCGTCTTCGGCGGCGAGTTGAAGCTCAACACCTACGGCGAGTTCGGCGGCGGGGACGGCCCGGGCGGCGACCGGATCATGCACGGCATGCTGACCACCGACGCCGGATTCACGCTGATGGCCGCCGATTCGCCGCCCGGCATGCCGTACACGGCGGGGAACAACATCTCGGTGTCCGTCAGCGGCGACGACGAGGCCGAGCTGCGCGGCTACTGGGAGCAGCTGTCCGCCGACGGCACCACCCTGGTTCCGCTGGAGCTGCAGATGTGGGGCGACGTCTTCGGCATGTGCACGGACCGCTTCGGCATCACCTGGCTGGTCAACGTCAACCAGCCGCGCGCGTAGCGTCCCCCGCCCCCGCCGGGGCGCCCCGGCGGGGGCTGCTGACAGTGCCGCATGGCACAGTTCCGCCCATGAACATCACCACCACGCTTCACAGTTGGGACGAGTCCGTCGCGCTCTTCGAGGGCCGCGGCCTGCCCGAGGACTCCTACCAGAACCTCTACGAGGAGGAGTACGACGTCCACACCGGCGACCTCGCCGTCGAGGGGCACTTCGACCTCGACGCCGCCGAGCCGGACGGCACCGGCTACATCGTCGACGGCGACCTCACCGTGGACGGCGCGATACTCAACCTCGACGACGGCTGCCCCGCCCTGATCGTCCTCGGCGACCTCCGGGCCGCCGCCGTCCACCTGGAGGGCGACGCCAAGCTGCTGGTCCGCGGCGACGTCCGGGTCGGCGCCTTCGTCGGCCACATGACCGACAAGCTGGTGATGATCAGCGGCGACCTGCGCGCCCAGGTCACCATCCTGTCCTCCGAGTTCGAGCCGGACCTCGTCGGCGGTACCCTGTACGGCCCCGTGCTCGCGCCCCCGTACCTCGCGCCCGACCGGGACGCGCCGCCCGTCGCCCCGGAGAGCGTGCTCGTGCCCGAGGTGCTGCGCGCGGAGGGCGAGGACGACCACGACGAGTTGCGCGGCTTCGACACCCCCGGTGTCCACGGCGGGCGGCTGCTGGAGCGCGTCGAGGCCGGACTGCCCGTCGCGCTGGGCGACGCGGCGGCCACCGCGCGGTAGCCGCCGGACCCGGATGGGATGATGTCCGGCATGACGGATACGGAGGCCCTCGGCGAGGGCGTGGTCGTGGACGCGTTGCTGCGGGAGGCCGCCGCCGACCAGGCCGGGGCACTGTGGCGGCTGACCGGCGCGGAGCGCCAGCTGGACGCGAACGTGGTGCGGCTGCGGCCGGAGGCGTCCGTCGCCGAGCACGTCGAACCGGACCTGGACGTGCTGGTGCTGGGGATCGCCGGACGGGGCACGCTGCGCTGCGGCGGCGTCGCGCACCCGCTGGAGCCGGGGGTGCTGCGGCTGGTGCCGCACGGCGCCGCGCGCGGCGTGGCGGCGGGGCCGGAGGGCGTGGTCTACCTGACGGTCCACCGCCGGCGGCCCGGCATGGCCATCCGGCCCCGCCCCTGACGCCCGGCCACCAGGGGGCTACGCGCCGAGCCCCGCCAGGTACCCGAACACCGCGGCGCGGTCGTCCGGCCGGGCGGTGAGGGCGATGTGGTTGTCGGGCCGGACGAGGACCAGGGCGTCGCCGGTGATCCCGTACGCCCGACGGGCCGCGCCACCGGTGCCGTCGGAGTCGTCGAGCGGCACCGGGCGGATGTGGCCGGGCAGTCCGGTCAGCGCGGCGCGCGCGCCCGGCCCGAAGCCGAGCAGGGTGAAGTGGTCGCCGGCGAACCGCTCGAAGAGCCGGGCCGGTGCGCCCTCCGGCCCCGCGCAGGGGCTGTCGGGCGCCCGGTCCCCCGCCCGGACCGGACCGGACAGCCGGTCGACGGCCAGGCCGCTCCACCGGTAGCCCAGGGCGAGGCCGGTGTGGTCGCCCACCCCGCCCGCCTCGACGCCGACGCCGGGGGTGGCGGCCCCGTCCATGACGGCCGCCATCCCGGCGCTGGTGACGTCCAGCGTCCAGGCCGCGATCGGCAGCCGCTCCTCCTGGTAGCTGTCCAGCAGGGCCGGTCCGGCGAGGCCGCGCAGCACGTACCCGAGCTTCCAGGCGAGGTTCCAGGCGTCCTGGATCCCGGTGTTCATGCCGAGCCCGCCCGCCGTCGGGTGCACGTGCGCGCAGTCGCCGGCCAGCAGGACCCTTCCTTCGCGGTAGCGCTCGGCCATCCGGACGTTGACCCGCCAGGTGGACAGCCAGGTGGCGTTGGAGAGCCGGAGGTCGGCGCGCCCGGTGTGCAGCGCCGCCAGCCGCTGGAAGCCCTCCAGCGACGGGGCGAGCGGCCGGCCGTCGGCGCCCGTCTCCGGACTGGACTGGAGCTGCCAGCGGCGGGTGCCGGGGAACGGGCAGAGCATGAAGGCGCCCTTCGGCCCGAACCACTGGTGCCAGGCGCCCGGGTCCAGGCCCTCGACCTCCACGTCGCCGCAGACCATCACCGGCTCCGGGTCGCCGTCGCCGACGAACGGGATGCCGAGCAGCCCGCGCACCGTGGAGCGCCCGCCGTCGCAGGCGACCAGGTACTCGGCGGTGATCCGTCCGCCGTCCGCGAGGTGGACCTCCACCCCGGCGCCGTCCTGGCGCAGGTCGGCCAGTTCGGTGGCGGTCTCCACCCGCACCCCGTACCCGGCGAGCCGCTCGCGCAACAGCCGCTCCACCCGGGTCTGCGGCAGCCACAGGCTCGCCGGGTACGGGGTGGTGGCGGTGGGCACGGCGCCGGCGAACGGCTCGGTCTCGTTGACGAACTCACCGTCGAAGTACTTGTGGAACGGCAGGTGGGTGCGGCCCCCGGCGGCCAGCGCCGCACCGAGGCCGAGGTCGGCGAGGACCTCCAGGCTGCGCGGGTTGAGCGTCTTGCCGCGCGAGCCGGTGGGGAACTCCGCCGCCCGGTCGATCACCCTGACCGCCACTCCCTGCCGGGCCAGCCCGCAGGCCAGGGTCAGTCCGGTCGGTCCGGCCCCCGCGATCACCACGGTCGTCATGTGTCTCATCCTTTGGGTCGGGTCGATGCGGCTCCATGGAACAGCAACTCGGTAACGAAAGCAACCAGGTAACGCTCTTGCCCTATGCTGGACCCATGTGCCCTCCCGAACCGGATCCCGGTCTGCGCGCCCTGAAGAAGCAGCGCACCCGCCAGACGATCGCCAACACCGCCATCCACCTCTTCCTCACCCGGGGCTTCGACCAGGTCTCGGTGGCCGAGATCGCCGCCGCCGCCGAGGTCTCCAAGCCCACCCTGTTCCGCTACTTCGCCAGCAAGGAGGAGCTGGTGCTGCACCGTTTCGCCGACCACCTCGGCGAGGCCGGACGGGTGGTGCGCGACCGGCCCGCCGGCGTCACCCCGCTGGACGCGCTGGAGCGCCACCGCCTGAAGGGGCTCGCCGAGCACGACCCCAGCACCGGGATGACCGCCCACCCCCAGTCGATCGCCTTCCTCCGGCTGGTCTACGAGACCCCCAGCCTCTCCGCCCACCTGGTGGACTACCTGGAGGCCGACACCCGGGCGCTCACCGAGGCCCTGGACCCGGACGGCGGCATGACCGCCCGGCTGGTCGCCGCCCAGTACGTGACCGTCCGCCAGGTGCTCGCGCGCGCCGTCTGGACCCGGCTCGCGGCCGGGCAGGACGTCCAGGAGGTCGGCCGGATCGCCGCCGCCGAGACCGCCACGGCCTTCGCTCTGCTGCGCGAGGGGGCCGCCGCCCACGGATTCTGAGCCCGTCACCGCCACGCCCCGTCGCCAGGCGCGGCCGTGGCGGGTAGGTTCCTGCCCCCAGGGGAGCGAGACTCCCCGGGTAGGCGGATCCCGCCGTCAACGGTTTCTCCGATGAGAGAGGCACGAGTGATGACAGCACAGGGCTCCACGCACCACCCACCGCAGCGCATCGGCGTGGTCGCCGAGTCGACCGCCGGGGAGACCCGGGTCGCCGCGACACCGTCGACGGTGCGGGGCATCCTGGCCCTCGGCTACGAGGTCGTGGTCGAGTCCGGGGCCGGCGAGGCCTCCGGCTTCACCGACCGGGCCTACGCCGAGGCCGGCGCGGAGACCGGCGACGCCTGGGCGGCCGACGTCGTGCTCAAGGTCAACGCCCCCTCGACCGCCGAGCTGGCCCGGCTGCGCGACGGCGCGACCCTGATCGGCCTGCTCGCCCCGGCGCAGCGGCCCGAGCTGCTGGCGGCGCTGGCCGCGCGCCCGGTCACCGCGCTCGCGCTGGACGCGGTGCCGCGGATCTCGCGCGCCCAGTCGATGGACGTGCTCAGCTCGATGGCGAACATCGCCGGGTACCGGGCGGTGATCGAGGCGGCCCATGTGTTCGGCCGGTTCTTCACCGGCCAGGTCACCGCCGCCGGCAAGGTCCCCCCGGCGAAGGTGCTGGTGGCCGGGGTCGGCGTGGCCGGGCTCGCCGCGATCGGCGCCGCCTCCAGCCTGGGGGCCGTGGTCCGCGCGACCGATCCGCGCCCCGAGGTCGCCGACCAGGTCAGGTCGCTGGGCGGCGAGTACCTGGCGGTGGACGTCGCCCAGGAGGCGAGCACCGACGGGTACGCCCGGGCCACCTCGGCCGACTACGACCGCGCGGCGGCCGAGCTGTACCACGCGCAGGCGCGGGACGTGGACATCGTGGTCACCACCGCGCTGATCCCCGGCCGGCCCGCCCCCCGCCTGCTCACGGCGGCGGACGTGGCGGCGATGAAACCGGGCAGCGTCATCGTCGACATGGCCGCCGCGCAGGGCGGCAACGTCGAGGGCACGGTCGCGGGCCGGACGGTGGTCACCGGCAACGGCGTCACCGTCATCGGCTACACCGACCTCGCCTCCCGGCTGCCGGCCCAGGCCTCGCAGCTGTTCGGCACCAACCTGGTGAACCTGCTGAAGCTGCTGACGCCCGGCCGGGACGGGCGGCTGACGCTGGACTTCGAGGACGTGGTGCAGCGGGCGGTGACGGTGGCCCGCGCGGGCGAGGTCACCTGGCCGCCGCCGCCCGTGGCCGTCTCCGCCGCGCCCGCGGGCCCGGCGACGGCGCCCGCCGCGCCCCCGGTGGCGGAACCGAAGCGGCCCCGGCCGACCCCGGCCGCCCGGTTCGGCCTGATCGGCGCCGGGATGCTGACCATGTTCCTGCTGGTCGCCTACGCCCCCGCCCAGCTCGCGCGGAACTTCACGGTGTTCGCGCTCGCCGTGGTGATCGGCTACTACGTGATCGGCAAGGTCCACCACGCGCTGCACACCCCGCTGATGTCGGTCACCAACGCGATCTCCGGGATCGTGGTGATCGGCGCGCTGCTGCAGATCGGGCACGAGCGCACCCTGGTCACCGTGCTGGCCTTCGTGGCGCTGCTGTTGACGAGCGTCAACATCTTCGGCGGCTTCGCCGTCACCCGCCGCATGCTGAGCATGTTCTCGACGTCCCCCGAAAGGCGCTGAGGCCGATGACCGCCACAACGGCAGCCCACGCCGCGGACCTGGTCGCCGCCCTGCTGTTCATCCTCAGCCTGGCCGGGCTCTCCCAGCACCGCACCTCGCGCGCCGGTGTCGTCTACGGCATCGCCGGCATGGCGCTCGCCCTGGTCGCCACCATCGTGGTCGCGGCGCAGAGCATCACCGCCGGCGCCGTCGCCCTGATCGTGCTCGCGATGGCGCTGGGCGGCGCGATCGGCCTGTGGCGGGCGCGGCGGGTCGAGATGACGCAGATGCCGGAGCTGATCGCCGTCCTGCACAGCTTCGTCGGTCTGGCCGCGGTGCTTGTCGGCTGGAACAGCTACCTGGAGGTCGAGGCGCACGGCGCGGCCCAGACCGCCGTCTCCGCCGACCTGCTGGGCATCCACCACGCCGAGGTGTTCATCGGCGTCTTCATCGGCGCCGTCACCTTCACCGGCTCGATCGTCGCCTTCCTCAAGCTGTCCGCGCGGATCGCCTCGCGCCCGCTGACTCTGCCCGGCAAGAACGCGCTGAACCTCGGCGCGCTGGGCGGGTTCGTGGCGCTGACGGTCTGGTTCACGGTCAGCCCCGGGCTCGGCCTGATGATCGCGGTGACCGTGCTCGCCCTCGCGCTGGGCTGGCACCTGGTGGCCTCGATCGGCGGCGGCGACATGCCGGTGGTCGTCTCCATGCTCAACAGCTACTCCGGCTGGGCCGCGGCGGCGGCCGGGTTCCTGCTCGACAACAACCTGCTGATCGTCACCGGCGCGCTGGTCGGCTCCTCGGGCGCCTACCTGTCGTACATCATGTGCCGGGCGATGAACCGCTCCTTCCTGTCCGTGATCGCCGGCGGGTTCGGCATCGAGGCCTCGTCGGGCGGCGGCGAGGAGCAGGGCGAGCACCGGGAGGTCCGCGCCGAGGAGGCGGCCCGGCAGCTGGCGCGGGCCAAGTCGGTCGTCATCACGCCCGGCTACGGCATGGCGGTGGCGCAGGCGCAGCACCCGGTCGCGGAGCTCACCCGGCGGCTGCGCGAGCGCGGGGTGGAGGTGCGTTTCGGCGTGCACCCGGTCGCCGGGCGCCTGCCCGGGCACATGAACGTGCTGCTCGCCGAGGCGAAGGTGCCCTATGACATCGTCCTGGAGATGGACGAGATCAACGACGACCTCGCGGCCACGGGTGTCGTCCTGGTCATCGGCGCCAACGACACCGTCAACCCGGCCGCGATGGACGACCCGGCCAGCCCGATCGCGGGCATGCCGGTGCTGCGGGTCTGGGAGGCGGAGCAGGTGATCGTGTTCAAGCGGTCGATGGCCTCCGGCTACGCGGGGGTGCAGAACCCGCTGTTCTTCCGCGAGAACAGCGCGATGCTGTTCGGCGACGCCAAGCAGAGCGTCGAGGACATCCTGCGCGCGCTGGACGCGGAGTTCCCGGAGCGCGCGGCCCCGGCCGCCGACCGGGCCGGGGTGTAGCGGGGCTCTACTGACGGTCCGCCGGGTGCGGCACCGCCCCGGCGGGCCGTCACGGCGGAGCGTCACGGTGAGGGCGTCAGGGTGACGGCGCGGTCACCGGCAGCGGCGGCCCGGTGAGCAGGGCGCCGTCCTCGCCGTACGGCCGGCCGTTCGGCACGCAGCCGTGCAGCCCCTTGATCTGCTGCATCATCACCGGCGCGGGCGCCCCCGCGCCGGGGCAGTCGACGTGGCCCTGGCCGAGGATGTGCCCGACCTCGTGGTTGACGGCCAGGGCGTGGTACTCCTCGGCCTTGCCGACGTAGAACTCCGACAGTTCGGTCCAGCGCTTGAGGTTGATCACGACCTGGCGGTTGGCCGCGCAGTTGACCCAGCCGCCGGTGTCCAGCCCGTACTGGCCGCAGATCCGGTCGGTGGACTCCGGGGTGGCGAGGTAGACGGTGAAGTCCACCGGGTCGGCGGCCACCCGCTCGAACGACCACTGACCGCCCGCCGCCCAGCCGCGCCGCACGTCCCCGAGCACCTTGTCCACCTCGGCGGCGAACTGGTCCGGGCTGATCTTGAGGCCGTCCTCGGCCCGCACCTTGTACCGGTACAGCTTCTCGCCGGTCCCGAACCGGGCGGAGCCGCCGGCCGCCGTCGTGAACGCCAGCGGCTTCGCACCCCTCGCCTCGGGGGCCCACGGCTTCCACCACAGCAGCCCCGCCGTCACGGCGATCAGCACGGCCAGCGCGACCGCCGCGTACCCCGTCCGCCCGCCGAGGGCGCCGGGGCCGGGGGCCCTCACCCGGACCGCCGGGCGAGGGCGCCGGGTATCGCGGCGCGGGCGGGCGGCGCGGGGGTGCGGACGGATGGGTCGGGCAGCAGAACAGTCACATCAGGAAGGACGCGCGTCGACCACCGCGCGGTTCACGGGCGACGCTCCGAGGGGGTGCGGCTCAGGACCGCCGAGCCCCGTCCGGGGCCACCGCCACCCAGTGCGCGGGCAGCTCGATCCGCTCGCCGCCGGGCGTGTACTCCGTGGTGGAGAGCGGGAGTTCACCGGAGGCGAGAACGGTGAGACCGGCCGCGTGGAGGAGGTCGTCGAAGGCCGCGTCGGCGACCTCGGCGGGGGCCAGGCCGTGGGCGAGGACCGGCCGCAGCTTCGGGGGCGGGCCCGCCGGGCCGCCGGCGAGCCCGCCCAGGACGCCCTTGGCCGCCTCGGAGAGTTCCACGAGGAAGGCCCGGCCCCGGTCGCCGAGCAGGGTGGCGACCGCCTCGGCGACCGGGCGGCGGTCGGCCGGCTCGCTCTGGTGGATCACACCGCGCACGTACACGTTGGCGTCGCCGATTCGGTCGCGCAGCGCCCGGACGGCCGCCGGGTCGGTGGCGTCCAGCCGCTCGTACGCGGCCCGCTCCCCCGGGTCCGAGCGCCGGGCGAGTTCCACGGCGGCGGCGGACAGGTCGGCGCCGAGGACGCGGTCGAAGCGGCCGGCGAGGAAGCGGGTCTGGGTGCCGCTGCCGCAGCCGAGGTCGACCAGCGGCAGCCGCGGGTCCGCGAGGTGCGGAGCGAACAGCGCGAGGTGGCGTTCGGCGGTGAGGGCCGGTTCCGCGTCCCAGATCACCGCCCCCTCGCCCTCGGGCGCGTCGCGCCAGAAGCCCTCCCAGGCCTCCCGGTACCGGTTCGTCACACTCATCAGAGGCCTCCCGGTCGTCACGCAGGGTATGGACATCGTATCGCTGTGTCGGTGATCCCCGGGCCGGACGGCGGCGCCCTCCGTGCCGTCAGGTGCCGACGGAGGGCCGGAACAGCCCGCCTTCCGGCCGTCGGGGGACCGGAAATGGCCACACGGGGCTGTGCTCCGGGCACGAAGTGGCCTTTACTGGAAGTGAACGCATTCGAGCCGGCGGGCGGCGAAGCGTTTCACCGCCCCCGGCGGCCCACCGGTTCCACCGGTCACACCCCGGTAGGAGGTCGTGCCATGAGCCCGCCCTCACAGGATCAGGCCTTACCGCGCCTGATCATCGACGGCCCGGACCGGCTCCGCGGCCAGGTGTACCAACTCGACGACGAACCGCTACTGGTCGGCCGGGACTCCACCTGCGGTCTCCAGCTGGCGCACCCGCTGCTCAGCCGGCGCCACGCCGTGGTGTGGTGGGCCGGCGGGCACACCACCGTGGAGGACCTGGACTCCACCAACGGCACCCGGCTGAACGGCCACCGGGTGCTCGGCCAGCGGATCCTCCGTGACGGGGACGTCCTGCGCTTCGGCCCGCTGGAGGTGCACTACGAGGAGCCGGCGGACGCGGTGACCGCGGTCGCCGGCCCGGACACCTCCGCCGGGGACGCGGCGCGGCCGACGCTCCGCACCGCCGGGCCGGCGCCCGAACCGGAGCACGCGGTGGCACTGGCCGAGACGGCCCCGCGCGAGCACAGCCGGCCGGACCAGCCTCCCGATCCGGTCTGGCCCGGCCCCGCCGCGCCGCCGAAGCCGCCCGCCGAACCCGCCGAACCCGCCGAACCCGCCGCCGCGCCGATGCCCTGGGGGTTGCTGTCGCGACTCGACATTCCCACGCCGAAGCCGGCGCTGCAGGGCGACGACCGCCGCTTCGACGTCGACCTGCGGCGGGCGGAGGAGAACCTCGGCGGCATCGGCGGGAACCAGTCCGACGAGGCACCCCGTTTCGTCGTCGACCAGCAGGTGGCGAAGGAGAACCTCAACAACGTCGGCCGGGACCAGGTCAACAACTTCTTCCAGAACGACCACCTCCAGCTGGCCCGCCGCGAGACGTTCTTCCAGAAGATCGCCGCCGCCCGGACCATGGCCCGGCACCTGCTGGTCACGGGTCTCGTGCTCGCCGTGCTCGGCGGTGCCTTCCTCGGGTGGGAGGGCTCGTACCCGGACACGCTCACCGAGCGGATCCAGGGCATCGCGCACAGCGCCAGCGTCGTGCTCGCGGTGACCGGCGTGGTGCTGCTGGTCGGCGGCGGCACCCTGATGATCAGGACCATGCTCCGGCAGCACCGGTACGAACAGGACGAGGAGCGCCGGCTCAACCCCGGCCCGTCGCCGTCCGGCTGAGGCGGCCCGGGTCCCTGGCGAAGGGACCGTCATGGTCTTCAACATCGGCAGTCAGCAGGGCGGCGTCGTCAACAACGTCGCCGGGAACCAGACCGTGCACGGGGGCCAGAGCGGCCACCTCACGGCCGACGGACGGGACGTGCGGGACCTGGTCGGCGAACTCCGCACGGCCGTCGAGCAGGCCCCGCTGCCACCGGCGGTGGCTCCCGGGGTCCACTCCGAGCTGGACGCGCTGGACACCGAGGTCGCCCGCCCGGAGCCGGACCGCGAGGAGGTGGCGAGCCGCCTCACCCGGGTCACCCGGATGCTCACCTCGGCGGGCGCCCTGGTGACCGCCAGCGCCGGCCTGATCGGACCGATCACGGCCCTGGCGGGCTGGCTCGGCGCCCTGGGCCGCCCGATCCTCCAGGCGATCGGCGGCTGAGCACGCCCGCTCGCGGCCCCGGCGGGCTCAGCCGCTGCCGAGGCGGCGGCCGGTCACCTCGTCCGGGGTGATCCGCACCCACAGCGGGCGGTCGCCGCCCGCCCAGGGCGTCGCACCGGGCAGCCGGGCCAGCCGCCGCTCCTCCTCGGCGTCGTCCACGTGGTGCGCGGCGCCGAGCATCAGCACGCTCCAGCCCTCGGTCAGCCGGTCGTCGATGTGGTCGGCCTGGAACGAGACGGGCGAGCCGTCCGCCGCCGCCGCGGCGCCGCGGGGCGTGGTGTGGTAGACGATCGTCCGGCCGTCGACCACGTAGTTCACCGGGTAGACGGTGGGCGCGGGCGCGCCGGGCAGGCCCACCCGGCCGACCCCGTGGGTGCCCACCAGGAGCCAGCACTCCGGTGCGGAGAGCGGCAGCAGCAGGGGCCGCGGCACCCCCGGCGGAGGCTGCGTCCGCCCCGGCGGGGCGTCCGGCCGCCCCTCCAGGAGTTCCGCCCAGGTCATCCGGAGCGCCGCCGCGATCCGCACGAACCCGGCCGGGTCGAAGGCCGGGCCCGCCTCCAGCAGGTGCCGGAAGTAGGCGGGCGACATGGCCGCCTGATGGGCGAGGGCCCGGTCGTCCAGACCGAGCTGGTCACGGTGCTCGGCGATCCGGCGGGCCACCTCGGCGGCGTCCGCCCGCCGGACGGTGTCCAGATCGGGCGTACGGTTCATGGCTCGGCTCCTCGGGTACGGACACTCCCCCTCGCAGCATCCCGGCCCCACCCCCGCCCGGCCAGACGCCTGGGCCGTTCGGCCCTGCGACGCCCCGGGCCGGGCTCCCCCGCCGTCCGGGGCCGGGCCCTGGACGGGGTCGCCGTCCAGGGCGTCCGACGGTGGGCGCGATGAGCGGCCCCCGCCGGACGCCCGGCGGCGGGCGCCTCCGCTCAGCCGAGCGGCAGTTCCAGGACGGCCTCCTGTCCGGTCTGCGAGCCGATCGTGGTGGTCGTGCTGACCGGGAGGTCCATGTTCGCGTACGAGTAGAGCGGGTCGCGGCCGTTGACGACCAGCGCCAGTCGGTGGCCGGCCGGCAGGTCGTAGGAGGCGGCCTGGAGCCGCCAGGTGACGACGGTGTTGGCGTTCGGGGTCAGGTCGGTGGCGGTGTACGGCTCGTGGGTGATGATCCGCGCGGTGCCGTCCGGCAGGACGTCGAACAGGTACGCCACCAGGGTGGCGGCGGCGGCCTCGCTGCGCAGGCCGAGCCGCACGGTGGCCTCGCCCCGGATCCGGCGGGCGACGCCGCCCGAGCCGGAGAGCGGGTCGGTCGCCCAGACCAGCAGCCGCGAGCGGTCGAACGCCGCCAGGTCGTAGACCTTCGGGTTGCCGAACCACTCCTTCTGCCCGGTCTCCATGACCTTGTCCACGGCGACGGCCTCGGTCAGGAGGCCCGCCGCGAAGTCCCGCGACCAGCCGACGGCCGGCTTGTCGGAGAGCACGCCGTCCCCGGAGCCGTTGCCGCCCGTGAGGTACCAGGACTCGCCGCCGGTGGTGAAGTCGGCCCACCGCTCCAAGGCTTCGCGCTTCGCGGCGACGGTGATCAGGTTGCTGCCGCCGGGGATGGGGATGGTCCGGTAGGTGAACATGGACTGGGCCTTCGCCTCCGTCCACTCCGGCACGCCGTTGTCGGCGTCGAGCAGGTGGTGGTCCAGCCACTGGTAGGCCTCCCGCATCGGCACCCCCAGCCCCGGGAACGGCAGGCCGCTCAGGAGGCCGGTCAGTCCGGGGCCCTCGGGGGCGCCGTGGTCGCCGATCCACAGGTTCAGCCGCTTCGGCACGGTCAGCCGCTGGAACGTGTCGATCACCGGGCCGACCGGGAAGAGGGTCTCGTGCCAGGTGTTGGAGATGAAGGTCGGGATGCCGCGGGCGTTGGTGCGGTCCACGTACGTCTGCGGGGACCGCTTGTCGCCCCAGGCGACCACGGCGTCCAGGTTCCGGCCGGCCAGGAAGTCCTTGAGGATCGCCTGGGTGTCCTCGTCGAACTTCTCCTCCATCGGGCCGCCGGTGAAGTCGATCAGCAGCCGGACGGCCTCCAGGTGCCGGGTGCCGTTGGCGTAGAGGCTGGTGGCGAGATTGCCCCAGGTGCTCCCCGCGACGACGACCGAGACCCGCTCCCCGGGGTCGTGCGCGGCCACCAGCTGGCTGATCCCCGAGCCGTAGGAGAGGCCGAGGAAGCCCACCTTGGACGGGTTGAAGTACTCCTCCGCGTAGTCGATCACGACGGAGCCGTCGGCCCAGTCCTTCTCACCGGCGACGTCGACGAAGCCCTCCGACGTGGACAGCCACCCCGGGATGCCGATGCCGCGCGGCGAGTAGGCCAGCACGTGGTAGCCGCGCCGGGCGAGGGTGAGGTACGCGAAGAGGAAGGGCAGCCACCCGTACGGGTTCCAGCCCGCCGGCACGATGACGACCGGGTGGGACGCCCCGTCGTTGAGCTTGATGGTGAGTGCGGACAGCCGGAGGTCGCCGGTGTCACCGGGGACGGTGATTCCGGTGACGTCGACCGTGCTGGCCTGCCGGACCTCGGCGACCAACTGCGCCAGCTCAGCCGGGAGTTCGGCGCCCTGATCGCCCTGGAGGGCCGCCAGCAGCGCCCGGGCCAGGTCGGCGACGGACTCACTCGGGGTGAGGCCCGGGCCCCAGATGCCGTTCGTCGCGATGTCGATGAGCGTCGCGTCGGTGACCGACGCGATGGGGTCCCCACTGGCAGTGGTCATACGAACCGTCCTCTCCGAACCGGGGGGCACCCTGAACCGGGCGCCACCCGCATCCTGGTCAACTGCGTTCGAACCAAACAGACTTGACGTTCAGTTCACTCGAAAGACTGATGTAACGACCGGCGAGTTGACGCTTGGCGAACCGGGCCGGAAGGACGCCCCGACCCGGGACCTTCGGCGGCCGGATGGGGCTGCTCGGACCCTGGGACCGGGCACCCGCCGGGCGGGACGCTGGTCACCGGAAGGGGCCGCGCACACCGGGTGTCGCGGACCTCCGGGGACCGGGGAGGTCGCTGGCATGGCGCACAACGTGACGGTGGGGATCGACGGTTCGGCGCCCAGCGCGGCGGCGGCCGGGTGGGCCGCCCGCGAGGCGCGGCGGCGGGGGCTCCCCCTGCGGATGATCCACGTGGCGGGCACCGAGGCCGACGCGCTGGAGCGCGACCTCGGCGATGGGAACGCGCTGCCCGGGCGGGTGGCCGACCTCCGGGCCCGGTCCGCCGCCGCGCGGCCCGACCTGGAGATCACCTGCGAGGTCCAGCCCGGGCACCCGGCCTACACGCTCGCCGCCGCGAGCGGGCGGGCCGACCTGCTGGTCCTGGGCTCACGCGGCCTCGGCGGGTTCACCGGGCTGCTGGTCGGCTCGGTCGGGCTGCGGACCGCCGCCCGCTCGCTGTGCCCCGTCGTCCTGATCCGCGCGGAAGCCGGGGAGGCCGGCGGCGCGGCCGGCAGCCCGTCCGGCGACGTGGTGGTGGGCGTGGAGAGCGACCAGCCGAACGACGCCGTCCTGGAGTTCGCCTTCCAGCAGGCCGCCGGCCGGGGCGTCGGCCTGCGGGCGGTGGAGAGCCGGACCACCTCCCACGACACCTACGCGACGCGGGCGCCGGTCGAGCAGGCGGAGATCCGGGAGGCGATGGCCGCCGCCGAGCAGCTCCGGCTGGAGGACGCGCTGGCCCGCTGGCGGGAGAAGTTCCCGCAGGTCAGGGCCGAGGCCGAGGTGTGCCCGTGGAGCGCGGGCCGGGCGCTGGTGGAGGCCTCGCACGGCGCCTCGCTGGTGGTGCTCGGCCGGCGGACGGCCAGGCACCCGCTGGCCGGCCCCCACCTCGGACCGGTGGCCCAGTCGGTGCTGCACCACGCCCACGCCCCGGTCGCGCTCGTCCCGCACGACTGAGCCCGCCCCGCCCCGCCCCGGACGAGGTCAACCACCCGTCAGGGAAGGGACCTTCGGCCCCCGGAGAGGTCCCGTCGGGCGGATGCCCGCCCCGCCCCCGAGCAAGGAACCTGGAATCGAAGGCGCCAGCGGCGCCCGATGTCGGACGATGACCCGAAAGGCAGTCCAGCCATGTCGACCCGCCCGAAGCACGACGCCGAGCCGTCGCCCGCGAGCGCCGCTCCCGCCCCGTCCGACGCCGTCGACCGCCTGGTCGCCGCCGCCCTCACCGCTCTCGACGAGTACGCCTCCTTCACCCAGGAGCAGGTCGACCACATCGTCAAGAAGGCGTCCCTGGCGGCGCTGGCCCAGCACACCGGCCTCGCGGTGCTGGCGGTGGAGGAGACCGGGCGCGGCCTGTTCGAGGACAAGGCCGTCAAGAACGTCTTCGCCTGCGAGAACGTCACCCATGTGATGGCCCGGACGAAGACCGTCGGGGTGGTGCGCCGGGACGAGATCGACGGCGTCGTGGAGATCGCCGAGCCGGTCGGCGTGGTCGCGGGCATCACCCCGGTCACCAACCCCACCTCCACCACGATCTTCAAGGCGCTGCTCGCGCTGAAGACCCGCAACCCGATCGTCTTCGCCTTCCACCCGGCGGCGCAGCGCTGTTCGGCCGAGGCGGCCCGGATCGTGCGCGACGCGGCGGTGGCGGCCGGGGCGCCGGCGCACTGCGTCCAGTGGATCGAGGAGCCGTCGATGGCGGCCACCGACGCGCTGATGCGCCACCCGGGCGTGGCGACGATCCTCGCCACCGGCGGCAACACGATGGTGCGGGCGGCGTACAGCTGCGGCAAGCCCGCGCTGGGCGTCGGCGCGGGCAACGTGCCGGCGTACGTCGAGCGCAGCGCGGACCTGCGGCGGGCGGTGAACGACATCGTGCTGTCGAAGACCTTCGACAACGGCATGATCTGCGCCTCCGAGCAGGCGGTGATCCTGGACGCGGAGATCCGAGACGCCGCGCTCGACGGGTTCCGCAAGCTGAAGGCGCACCACGCGAGCGCCGAGGAGAAGGCGCTGCTGGAGCGGTACCTGTTCGGTGTGGGCGACGGGGTGTCCTGCGCGGGCGCCAGGCTGAACGCCGAGGCGGTGGGCCGCACGGCCGCCGAGGTCGCGGCGGCGGCCGGGTTCGAGGTGCCGGCCGACACCACGGTGATCCTGGCGGACTGCGAGCGGGTCGGGCCGGCCGAGCCGCTCACCCGGGAGAAGCTCTGCCCGGTGCTCGCCGTACTGACCGCCGGCTCGCGCCGGGAGGGCGTCGAACTGGCCGCCGCCATGGTGGCGTTCGACGGGCTGGGGCACTCGGCGGCGGTGCACACCGAGGACGCGGCGTTCACCGAGGAGTTCGGGCACGCCGTCCAGGCCTGCCGGATCATCTGGAACGCGCCCAGTTCGCAGGGCGGCATCGGTGACGTCTACAACGCGTTCACTCCCTCGCTGACCCTGGGCTGCGGCAGCTACGGGCACAACTCGGTGGCGGGCAACGTCTCGGCGCTGAACCTGGTGAACATCAAGCGGATCGGGCGGCGCAACACCAACATGCAGTGGTTCAAGGTCCCGCCGAAGATCTTCTTCGAGCGCAACTCCGTCAAGTACCTGGCGAGCATGCCGAACGCGCGCCGGATCGTCGTGGTCACCGACCACACCATGGTGGCGATCGGCCACCTGGAGCGGATCCGGGGCGTGCTGGACCGGCGCCGGGAGCCGGTCGAGGTGCGGGTCGTCGACTACGTGGAGCCCAACCCGAGCATCGACACGGTGCGCCGGGGCGCGGAGCTGATGCGGGAGTTCGAGCCGGACACCATCATCGCGCTGGGCGGCGGCTCGCCGATGGACGCGGCCAAGGTGATGTGGCTGATGTACGAGCACCCTGAGGTGGAGTTCGCGGACCTCAAGGAGAAGTTCTTCGACATCCGCAAGCGCGCCTTCACCTTCCCGGACCTGGGCGAGAAGGCCAGGCTGGTCTGCGTCCCGACCACCTCGGGCACCGGCAGCGAGGTGACCCCGTTCGCGGTGATCACCGACACCGCCACCGGCCAGAAGTACCCGCTGGCGGACTACGCGCTGACCCCGACCGTCGCCATCGTCGACCCGGCGCTCACCACCCGGCTTCCGGCCGACGTCACCGCCGACACCGGGTTCGACGCCCTCACCCACTGCGTCGAGACCTACGTCTCGGTCTACGCCAACGACTTCACCGACGGCCTGGCGCTGCAGGGCGTCCGGCTGATCTTCGAGAACCTGGAGCGGGCGGTGACCGCAGGGCCGGACGACCCGGAGGCCCGGGAGCGGATGCACAACGCCGGGACCATCGCCGGCATGGCCTTCGGCTCGGCCTTCCTGGGCGCGGTGCACGCCATGGCGCACACCCTGGGCGCCACCTTCCACGTCGCCCACGGGCGGACCAACGCCCTGCTGCTGCCGCACGTGATCCGCTGGAACGGCTCCGCCCCGGCGAAGGTCACCGGCTGGCCCAAGTACCGGAGCTACGTGGCCCCGGAGCGCTACCAGGCGATCGCCCGGATGCTCGGCCTGCCGGCCGCGACCCCGGAACAGGGCGTGGAATCGCTCGCGGCGGCGGTGGAGGACCTGCGCGACCGGGTCGGCATCCCGCGCTCCTTCAAGGACGCGGGGGTCGACGAGGAGGCCTTCCTGGCGGCGCTGCCGCAGCAGGCGATGAACGCCTACGAGGACCAGTGCGCCCCCGCCAACCCCCGGATGCCGCTGCTCGCCGACATGCGGCGGCTGATGCGCCAGGCCTACTACGGCGACCAGGCCTGAGACCCGAGAGCCCGAGAAGGGAGAGACCGAGATGACCACCTCGCAGCAGACCCGGACCACCCCCGCCGGAGCCTGGGACGGCTTCGCCCCCGGCCGCTGGCAGGACGCGGTCGACGTGCGCGACTTCGTCCAGCGCAACTACACCCCGTACGAGGGCGACGCCGCCTTCCTGGCCGGCCCGACCGAGCGGACCCTCGCGGTCTGGCGGCGGATCACCGAGCGCTTCCCCGAGGAGCGCGCCAAGGGCGTGTACGACGTCGCCTACGACGTCCCGTCGACCATCACCGCGCACGCGCCCGGCTGGATCGACCGGGAGCGCGAGCTGATCGTCGGACTGCAGACCGACGCCCCGCTCAAGCGCGCGATCATGCCCAACGGCGGCTGGCGGATGGTCGCGGGCGCGCTCAAGACCTACGGCTACCCGGTCGACCCGGGGCTGGAGAAGGTCTTCACCGAGTACCGCAAGACCCACAACGCCGGCGTGTTCGACGCCTACACCCCCGAGATCCGGGCCGCCCGCAAGGCCGGCGTCATCACCGGCCTGCCCGACGCCTACGGCCGCGGCCGGATCATCGGCGACTACCGCCGGGTGGCCCTCTACGGCGTGGACCGGCTGGTCGCGGCGAAGTTCGCCGAGAAGGCGGAGCTGGACGCCGCCCCCACCGACCCGGCGCGGCTGGAGGAGACCATCCGCGGGCGCGAGGAGCTCGCCGAGCAGATCCGGGCGCTGGGCGAGCTCAAGGAGATGGCCTCGGCCTACGGGTACGACCTGTCCGGTCCGGCCACGACCGCCCGGGAGGCCGTCCAGTGGCTGTACTTCGCCTACCTGGCGGCGGTGAAGGAGCAGAACGGCGCCGCCATGTCGCTCGGCCGCACCTCCACCTTCCTCGACGTCTACCTGCAGCGCGACCTCGACGCCGGGCGGCTGACCGAGGAGGCGGCCCAGGAGCTGATCGACGACTTCGTCATCAAGCTGCGGATCGTCCGCTTCCTGCGCACCCCCGAGTACGACGAGCTGTTCTCCGGCGACCCGACCTGGGTCACCGAGTCGATCGGCGGCATGGGCGCGGACGGCCGCACCCTGGTCACCCGGACCTCCTTCCGCTACCTGCAGACCCTGTACAACCTCGGCCCGGCGCCGGAGCCGAACCTGACCGTCTTCTGGTCACCCGAACTACCCTGGGGCTTCAAGGAGTTCTGCGCCAAGGTGTCGATCGACACCTCCTCGGTGCAGTACGAGTCGGACGAGCTGATGCGCCCGCGCTTCGGCGACGACACCGCCATCGCCTGCTGCGTCTCCGCGATGGCGGTCGGCAAGCAGATGCAGTTCTTCGGCGCGCGGGTCAACCTCGCCAAGACGCTGCTCTACGCGGTCAACGGCGGCCGGGACGAGAAGTCCGGCGAGCAGGTCGGCCCCGACACCGGTGCGATCACCTCGGAGGTGCTCGACTACGACGAGGTGTGGGCGCGCTTCGACGAGCAGCTGGAGTGGCTGGCCGGGACGTACGTGCACGCGCTCAACGTCATCCACTACATGCACGACAGGTACGCCTACGAGCGCCTGGAGATGGCGCTGCACGACCGGGACGTGCGGCGCACCATGGCCTGCGGCATCGCCGGCCTCGCGGTGGCGGCGGACTCGCTGTCCGCGATCAGGTACGCCGAGGTCGTCCCGGTGCGGGACGCGACCGGGCTGGTCACCGACTACCGGGTCGAGGGCGAGTACCCGTCGTACGGCAACAACGACGACCGCGCGGACGCGATCGCGGTGCGGCTGGTCGAGGAGTTCATGCGGAAGGTGCGCCGGCACCCCACCTACCGGGGCGCCGAGCACACCCAGTCGGTGCTCACCATCACCTCCAACGTGGTGTACGGCAAGAAGACCGGCAACACGCCTGACGGCCGCCGGGCCGGCGAGCCGTTCTCCCCCGGCGCCAACCCGATGAACGGCCGCGACCGCCACGGCTACGTCGCCAGCGCCCTGTCGGTCGCCAAACTCCCGTACGCGGACGCCGAGGACGGCATCTCGCTGACCCACACCGTCGCCCCGGACGCGCTCGGCCGCACACCGCGGGAGCGGGTGGCCAACCTGGCCGGGGTGCTGGACGGCTACACGGCCGTCGGCGGCTTCCACATGAACGTCAACGTCCTCAACCGGGACACCCTGCTGGACGCGATGGCCCATCCGGAGAAGTACCCGCAGCTGACCATCCGGGTCAGCGGCTACGCGGTCAACTTCGTCCGGCTCACCCGCGAGCAGCAGCTCGACGTGGTCAACCGCACCTTCCACGACGCGCTGTAGCCCCCGTCCGCGCCGGCGGCCCCCGGATGTCCGGGGCACCGGCGGCGCACCACTGGAGAAGGAGATCCCCCATGGACGGCAGGCTGCACTCCTGGGACCTGTCCACCGGCGTCGACGGCCCGGGGACGCGCTTCGTCGCCTTCCTGGCCGGCTGCCCGCTGCGCTGCCAGTACTGCCACAACCCCGACACCCGCTACCTGGCCGACGGCCGCCCGGTCACCGCCGACGAGGTCGTCGAGGAGGCCGCCAAGTACACCGCCTTCATCCGCGTCTCCGGCGGCGGCGCGACCGTCAGCGGCGGCGAGCCGCTGCTCCAGCCCGGCCTCACCGGTGAACTCCTGCACCGGTTCAAGCACGAGCTGGGGCTGCACACGGCCCTGGACACCTCCGGGTACCTCGGAGCCCGGGCCGACGACGCCCTGCTGGCGGACACCGACCTCGTGCTGCTGGACATCAAGTCCTGGGACCGCCCGCTCCACCGCCGGGTGACCGGACGCGGCCTCTCCCCCACCCTGGGCTTCGCCCGGCGGCTGGCCGGCCTCGGCACCGAGGTCCACGTCCGCTTCGTGCTGGTCCCCGGCCTCACCGACCCCGCCGCCAACGTCGAGGGCGTCGCCGCCTTCGCCGCCTCGCTCGGCAACGTCACCCGCGTCGACGTGCTGCCCTTCCACAAGCTCGGCGCCGCCAAGTGGAGCGCCCTCGGCCTCGACTTCCCGCTCGCCGACACCCCGGTGCCGACCGCCGATCAGACCGCGGCCGCCCGCGCCGTGTTCACCACGCACGGCCTGTACGCGGTCTGATCGTCCGACGGGTCGCTCATCGGCCGCCCAGCGAGCGGGCGTAGACGTGCCAGGCGATGGCCCCGGGGCCGCCGTGGACGAGATTGGTGCTGCCGCTGGAGAACAGCACCGTGCGGCCGTTGTCGGTGACGAACGGGTCGGTCGCGGCGCCGTCCTGCCACGTGCCGTCGGCGGCCGGGCTGAGGAACTCGGTGCGACCGGTCCTCAGGTCCCGGCGGTAGAGGTCGTACCGGGCCTGGCTGGCGCGGATGATCGTGTCGGAGCAGCCGCCGGAGAAGTAGACCCAGCGGTCGTCCGCGGTGACGGCCGCCCCGGGGCTTCCCCAGCAGATCGCGTCCGGGTTGGCGGACGTCCGCAGGCTCTCCACCCGGCCGGTCCGCAGGTCGCTGAGGAACAGTTCGGTGCGGGACTTGCCGCCCGGCAGCGGGAGCGCGCCGAGCCCGTAGACGGCGAAGCGGCCGTCGGGGCTGAGGGTGAGATCCCGGTCCGCCGCCCCCGGCGTTCCGTCGGGGGCGAGGCCGGCCACCACGGTGGTGCCGCGGCGCAGGTCGGTGGCGTACAGGGTGGTGTAGCGCGGGCCGAGCAGATCCGTGCTGTCCCCCGGCGCGGCCGGGACGAGGTTGGTCGCCTTGGAGCCGTAGCCGACCGTCCGGCCGTCCGCGCTGATCGTCGGGTTCTCGGACGGGCCGTCGGCGGCCTGGCCGTCGGCTCCGACGCTGACCAGGCGGGTGGCGCCGGTGACGCGGTCCGTGACGTAGACGTTGCGCGTGTCCGGGGTGACGGGGGCCCCGGGCACGGTGTCGGCGCGGTGCGACATGAAGGCGATCAGCCGCCCGTCGGCGCTGATGGACGGCTGGAAGGAGCCGGTGCTGAGGAGCCGGGTGCGGTCCTTGACGCGGTCGCGGACGTAGACGCCGAACTCCCCGTTCGCCTCGCCGGCGAACGCGATGTAGCGGCCGTCGGCGCTGATCCCCGCCGTGTCGCCGAGGTTGGTCACCGGGGTGCCGTCCTCGGCGCGGCTGACCAGTTCGCTCCGGCCGGTGCGCAGGTCACGTACGTACAGGCCGAAGGCCGGGGCCCCGGTGCCCGGCAGCAGGTTCGTCGCGGAGGAGCTGAACAGCGCGTAGCGGCCGTTGCCGCTGATGCCCAGGCCCAGGGACTGGCCGTCCGGCAGGGCGCCGTCCGCGCCGAGGTCGACCTGGACGGTGGGGGCCCACCCGGGTGCCGCCTGCGCGGGCGCGGCGGTGACGGCGACGGCCGCGGCGACCGCGAGCACCCAGGCGGCGCGGGCCGCACGGGTTCCTCGGCGGGTACGGCGGCCCGTTCGGTTCATCGGCTGCATGGTGAAGCGTCCTCCCCGGGTGGTTGGTCCGGCCCGCCCCCTGCTCCCCGTTCCGGCGGGCCCGGGGAGAGCCAAGCGCCGACACCGCCGTCGGTCAACAGTGCGGGCGGCCGGACTACGGACGGCCACCACTCTTTCGGGTGGCCCCGCGCGCGGGTCCTCGCCCGGACCGTAGGGGCGGCGCGTACAACGTCCGTGTACCGCTCACCCCTTCTGCGTAGGACGGACAGCACCCATGACCCTGGACTCCGGTCGCTACAGGATCCACAACGCCGGACAGCCGGTCGGCCGCGCCAGGACCGAGGTGTTCGACCTGTCGCCCAAGACGGTGTTCGCCAGGACCGACGACGAGAACGCGGTCTGGATCGTCGAGGCGCTGCCCGGCGGACGCCACAGGCTGTACGCCAAGCACGCCCCCACCGCCGTCGAGGGCGACGAGCCGGCCGGACCGCTGGTCGCCCTGCTCGTCCATCAGGAGGACGCCGAGGAGTGGGAGCTGACCCCCGTCGACGGCACCGTGGACGGCTACGAGGTCCGCTCCCGCCGGGGCGTGGTGTGGCTCGCCCCGGCCGACGGCGAGCACGGCCGGATCGAGGTGCTGCCCGCCCTCGACAGCCTGGACCGCTCCACCTTCGTGTTCGAGCGGGTCGACCGGTAGCCCCGCGCGCGCACGGCCGGCCGCGCGGCTCGAACGGGCGGCGCGACGGCTTCCGCGCCGTGGGTCACCGCACGCCCTGTCCGAGCGTCAGCATCGCCTGGGCGACCTCGCCGACCGCCGCGTCGGGGAGCGCGGTGGCCGCCTCCTCCAGGACGAGCAGCCGTGCCCCGGGGATCTCGCGCGCGATCGCCTCGCCGTTGCCGACGGGGAAGAACCGGTCACGGCGGCCGTGGACGACGAGCGCGGGGACCGCGATCCCGGGCAGGCGCTCGCGCCAGCGGGGTTCGCAGTCGAGCCTGGAGAACACCATGCGCAGCTGGTTGGCCATCTGGACCGGGGGCGTGGTGCCGGGCGTACGGTCCCAGACGCGCCCGGCGAGCGCGCGTGCGGCGGCGGGGTCGTCGCCGAGGATCTCCGCACCGGCGGCGGCGTACTCCGCGACCGCCTCGCGGTCGCTCCAATCGGGCATCGGACGCGCGAACAGCCGGCTCATCGCCACCTGGTCATGGCCGGGGAGGTCGTCGTCGGGCGGGCCCGGGGCGACCGCGCGGGTGCCGACCAGGGTGAGCGCCGAGAAGGCGCGCGGATGGTCGAGTACGGCCACCTGGGCGACCATCCCTCCGACACCGATCCCCGCGAGGTGCGCGGGTCCCCCGCCGAGCGCGGCGGTCAGGGCCGCCGCGACGGCGGCGAGGACGCGCAGGGTGTAGCCGGGCGCCTCCGGATCGGCCGTGGTCGACGCCCCGCTGTCGCGCAGGTCGTAGCGCACCACACGGCGCCCGCCGGCGGCGAGGCGCTCGCAGAGCGCGTCGGGCCAGGAGAGCATCGTCGTCCCGCCCACGAGCAGGACGAGCGGCGCGTCGTCGTCACCGAACGACTCGACGCCGAGAGAGGTTCCGTTGACGTTGACGATCGAGATCACGCTGCGCTGCTCTCCGTACGGGTCGGCTGCTGGACGGGGACGGCCGGGGTCTCGGCCTCCCGGCGCCGGAGTACCGGTCAGGAGCGTCCGGTGAGGGCCCCGTCCGCACGGACGGGATCCTACGGGCCACGCCGGTCGCTCAGTGCGGGATCACCCAATCAGGGCGCCAGGTGCCGGGGGCGTCGGGGGCGGGTGAGGTGGCGGCGAGGTGGGTGCGGAGGGCGGCCAGGGCCGGGTGGGCGTTGTCGCGGTGCCAGAGCAGGGCGTGCGGGTAGACGGGCGTGGGGTCGGTCACCGGGATGAGGCGCAGGCCGTGACCGGCGGGCCACACCAGACGGGTGAGGCCGCCCATGAAGGTGGCCAGGGCCGGGGTGTCGGCGACGGTGTCGAGCAGCGCGTCGGACCCGAAGTTGGGGCCGGTGGCCTCGATGGTGAGGCCGAACGCGGCGACCAGGTCGTCGTAGTAGGCGGCCCACTCGGAGCCGGGGAGCAGACCGGGAATCCAGATCCGGTGCCCGACCAGGTGGGCGACGGTCACCGACGCGGCGTCCGCCAGCGCGTGGCCGGGGCCGGTGAGGAGCTGGAGGGGCTCGTCGGCGACCCGGGCGCACGCGACGTCCTCGGGCAGGGTCCGGCCGGGCATGGCGACGGCCCGGAAGGAGGCGTCGATCGCCCCGGAGCGGATCGCGGCGACGGCGGCGTCGATCTCCAGCAGCGTCAGCACGTCCAGCTCGATCGCGGGGTGCGCGCGGTGGAACTCGCGCAGCAGGCCGGAGGCGGCGCCGCGCGAACTGAGCACGTCGACGCGCAGCGGCCGGCTGCCGGCCCGTACGGAGGCGACCGCGCGCTCGGCGACGCGCAGCAGCTCGCGCGCGTGGGGCAGGAAGGCCCGCCCGTCGATGGTCGGCTCGGCACCACGCGGGGTGCGGTTGAACAGCCGCACCCCGAGGTCGCGCTCCAGCGCGGCGATGCGCTTGGAGACGGCCTGCTGGGTGATCGACAGGTCGGCGGCGGCCTTCTGGAACTGGCCCGCCTCCGCGACGGCGGCGAAGGTGCGTACGGCTTCGAGGTCCATGCCGGCCCACCCTAGTGAACAACCACGGGTTGTGAGCGGTGGGTGGTTCGGTTGTTCGACCTGCCGTTCCCCGGCCCGGTTGGCTCTCACCCGTCAACGGTTGTTTGTACGTGGAGGGGGACGGCACCAAGGGCAGGAGGGCGCCGGGCCGGGTGGGCCGGGTGGGTCACGCTTCGCGGCGGCGGAATATCCGGCGGACGGCGAACACGATCGCCACGATGAGGCCGATGAAGAACAGCACGATGAGCAGGACGATCACCAGGGCGGCGATGCCGAGCTTCTTGAAGAAGCCGCCCTTCTTCTCCTTCTTCTCGCCGGACGCC
>NZ_BAAAKJ010000053.1:5394-8792 GCF_039527695.1 Kitasatospora putterlickiae | reverse complement strand
CACCCACCGGGCCGGTCTGCGCGGCCCGCCGGTGGGCGGCCGCCAGCCGGCCGTGCGGCACGGCCGGCGGGGGCAGCCCGGCCCGCGCCTCGTCGAGCAGGACCGCGCCCAGGCCGCGCAGCAGCCCGGCCAGCAGCAGGACGGTCCCCAGGTCGGCGCTGACGTCGGCGACCCGCACTTCCAGCGTCGGCACGTGCTCGGACGGCCGGGTGTACCAGTAGATCATCCGGCGGTCGAGCAGCGTTCCGGTCGCGACCAGGGCGTCCGCGCGCCGCTCGTAGCCGCGCTCGTCCACCAGAGGCGCCGCGCCGACGGTGGGCCAGCGCGACCAGCGCACGTCCCGCCAACTGGCGAACCCGCTGTCGCGGCCCGCGTCGAACGGGGAGTTGACCGTGATCGCCTGCAGCACCGGCAGCCAGGGCCGGAGCCGGTTGCCGAGCGCCAGCGCCAGCCCGCGCTCCAGCGTGCCCAGGTGCACGTGGCAGCCGCACAGCGCCCCGCCGTTGCCGTCCGCCGCGGCCGGGTAGCGGTCCGCCATCAGCCGGTAGCGCGGGTTGTCGGTGAGCACGGCCGGTTCCGGCCCGCACAGCACCGGCGTCCCGCTCGCCACCAGCAGGCAGTCCGCGTCGGCGGCCGCGGCCACCAGGACGGCGCGCAGCCGGGCGAGGTCGTCGGCCAGCTCCTTGAGCCGCAGCGCGGGGCGGCTGGTGGTCTCCACCTGCACCTGGAAGATCTCCGGCTGCACCTGGTCGTCCAGCACCGTGGCGGCCGCGGCCAGCACCTGCGGCGCGCGGGCGACCGGCAGCCGGGTGCGGCGGTCGACCAGCAGGAACTCCTCCTCCACCCCGACGGTGGGCACCGTCCTGCGGACCGGGTGCGCGGTCATGGCCGGCTCCGTCGCGATCCGCGGGCCAGCGCGGCGCCGGNCCCCGCCCGCCGCGCCCAGCAGGCCGGCCGAGACCGCCGCCAGCGGGCCGTGGTGCTGGGAGGCCCACAGCTGCGGACTGCGGTCGTGGGCCTCGTCGTCGAAGCGGCCGCGCGCGCCGTGGTCGAGGACGTCGTCGCCCGGCGTCCACAGGTTGCCGGGGCCGTCGGGCTGCGGCCGGTCCTCCTGCTGCGCCGAGCGGCCGGTGCGGGCCAGGTAGCGGTCGAGCAGGCCGGGCGCGACGGCGTTGGCCACGAGGGTGGCGGCCGTGCTCGCGCCGACCCAGTACTCGCGCCGGCCGGGGTGGTCGGCGGCGTACCGCACGGCGCGGGCGGCGAGCTCCGGCTGGTACACCGGCGCCACCGGCCGGGCGCGCCCGGGCAACCGGTTGAGCACCCAGTCGAACTGCGGGGTGTTGACCGCCGGAAGCTGCACCATGGTGACCCGCACGCCCGAGCGGGCGGCGAGCAGTTCGCAGCGCAGCGCCTCGTGCCAGCCCTGGAGGGCGTGCTTGGCGCCGCTGTACGCGCTCTGCAGCGGAATGCCCCGGTAGGCGATGGCCGAACCGACCTGGACGACGGTGCCGCGGTCGCGGGGCAGCATCCGATGCAGCGCGGCTCGGGTCCCGTTCACGTACCCAAGGTAGGTGACCTCGGTGACCCGGCGAAACTCGGCGGCGGTGATGTCCGCGAAGGGCGCGAACACTCCCGCGAAGGCGTCGTTCACCCAGATGTCGATCGGCCCGAACTCCTCCTCGGCGCGGGCCGCGACGCCCTCGCAGGCCTCCGGGTCGGCGATGTCGGCCGGCACGGCCAGCGCGGGGGCGCCCACCGATCCGGCCTCGGAGACTGCCGCGTGGAGTCCGGCCCGGCCGCGCCCGGTGAGCACCAGGCGGTCGCCGCGGGCGGCGAACTCCCGCACGCAGGCACGGCCCACCCCGGCCCCGGCCCCGGTCACGACGACGGTGCGCGGCGGCGGTTGGCGGTGACTTCTCATGGCGGGCGTGTTGCCGCCCACGCCCGAGCGAAACGTTTCGGCGCCAGCGCCAGCGCCAGCATCAGCGCCAACGCCAGCATCAGCGCCGGCTTCGGTGTCGGTGTCGGCGCGGTGCCGGTGTCGCTCAGCCGGGCGGCGGGCGCCGTTCCCGGCCGTTGTGCCGGAGCAGATGGAACACCGGCAGCAGCAGCCAGCAGACGCCGAAGTAGACCATCACCACACCCGTGATCCAGGCGGCCGCGGCGGCGCTGGTGGCCTCCCGCAGCAGCAGGAGCAGCGCCGAGCCGATGGTGAGCGCCAACAGCACCAGACCGATCGCGACCAGCCGCGCGGCGGCCTGGACCAACTGGGGCTTGAGCCGGCGGCCGGCGAAGAGCCGGTGGTAGGAGACCGGCGCGGCCAGCGAGCCGGTGGCCAGCGCGCCCAGCACCACGGTGACGACGTAGAGATTGCGGTCGAATTGCTCCAACTGGGCGAAGCGCGGCATGAACACGACGCTCAGCAGGAAGCCGAACAGGACCTGGGAGCCGGTCTGCGCCACCCGGACCTCCTGGAGCAGATCGCTCCAGCGGCGGTCCGCGCGCTCCTCCGGGGACTCCTGCCTCCCGGTCCGGTCCGGGGCGGTGTCGCCCCGCTGCGCTCCCGGTGCCATCCGGCCCGCCTCCGTCCTGTCCGTCGGGCGCCTCCCGCACCCGTCCCGATCATCCACCGGCCCCTCCCCGCGTGTAGCCGGGCCGGGAGCGGGCAAACGCGGGCCGTGGACCAGAGGACCCGCAGACCGCCCCACCCGCCGTGCCCGACCGGGCACCGGCCGGGCCGCGTCCTTCGCGCGGCCCGCACCGCCGCGCGGCATCATGGTCTGAACGGCACGGAGCCGTTACGACCGGACCGGGAGCCAGCCATGCATCTGTCCGCCGGGGACGCCGGGGACGCCGGGGACGCCGGAGACGCCCGGGAAACCGGGGGTGCGGGGGACGTGGCGGCCATGGGCGGCACGGACGACACGGGTCAGGGTCGCACCCCGGAGGCCTACCCGCCGGGGGAACTGCGCGTCACGGTGCACCGCGCCGGACCGGTGCGGATCGTCGCCGTCGGCGGAGAGCTCGACCACGACTCGGCCGACGGGCTGCGCGCCGCGCTGGCCGGGCTACCGGAGGAGGGCCTCGCCCGGATCCTGGTCGACCTCGCCGACCTGCGGTTCTGCGACTCCACCGGTCTGAACATCCTGCTGCGGGCCCAAGGGGAGGCCAAGGCGGCCGGCGTCCGCCTGGAGATCGCCGGGCCGCGCCCGCCCGTCGTCCGGCTGTTCGCCGTCACCGGAGCGGACACCGTGCTGCGGATCCACCCGAGCGTCGCCGCCGCACTCGGACCGGACGCCGGCGCGTGAGGGGACGTGAGGACCCGATGACCCTCCCCGATCCCGCCACCGCGGTCCCCGCCCGGGACGAGACCCGGCGGCTGGCGCTCGGCGGCGCCG
>NZ_BAAAKJ010000053.1:1003-5385 GCF_039527695.1 Kitasatospora putterlickiae | reverse complement strand
GCGCCGAGGGCGCGGTGCAGCGCTCGCGCGACTTCAGCCGCCGGGCGCTGCTCGACTGGCACTGGCTGGCGGCGGACGGCGAGCACTGGCCGGACGAGGAGCAGATGGCCGTCTTCGAGGACGTCCTGCTGATGGTCTCCGAACTGGTCACCAACGCCTGCCTGCACGCCCCCGGCGGCCCGCGCGAACTGCGGCTGCGCTGGGACACCCTGAGGCTGAGGGTCGAGGTCGTCGACGCCAGCCCCGAACCGCCACGGCTGCGCCCGTTCGCCGACCCGGGGCGGCCGGGCGGGCACGGGCTGCGGGTGGTGGACCGGCTCGCCCGCGCCTGGGGCTCACGGCCCGAGGGCGCGGGCAAGTCGGTCTGGCTGGAGGTGTCGTCGCCGCTGGACCACCACGGGCCGCCGGGCTGAACGGCACCCCCCGCCGCCGGGAAGCCGGGGCCGCCGACACCTCGGGGGCTCAGAGCGGCCGGGGTTCGGTCGGCGGGCCCGGGTCGGGCTCCGGCGGCGGGAACGGCGGCACCGGTGGCGGAGCGGGATCCGGCTCCGGCCCGGGCGCGGGGTTCGGGTGCGGATGCGGGCGCGGATACGGGTGCGGGAACGGTTCGGTGTCCGGATGGCCGGGCGGCGGCACCGTCGGCACGGTCATGGCACTCATGGCGCTCCTCCCCGTCCTCACCGGCCGAGCGCGTGGGACAGCTCGCGCTTGTTCATCTTCGAACGCCCCTTGATGCCGCGCTGCCTGGCCTCGTTGTACAGCTGGTCGTAGGTGGGCCCGCCGGCGCCCAGGTGCGAGCGGATGCCGCCGCGCCGTCCGGAGGACATGTCGTGGATGGAACTGCGGCTCGCCGTCCTGGACTCGCCGTGTCGGGCGCGTTCCTTGTTGACCGTCCGGGCGGCGATCTCCTTCGCGCGCTCCTCGCTCTCGCCGCGATCCAGCACGCTCTCCTTGATGTGCTCGTACTGGCGCTCCCGCTTGGGACTCGATCCTCGGGGCATGGCGGTACTCCTCTCGGGTTCCCCGTGCTTGCGGCTGCGTCTACCCGGACGACGCGCGGCAAACCACCCGCCGACCCACCCGCCGACCCACCCGCCGACCC
This sequence comes from Kitasatospora putterlickiae, assembly GCF_039527695.1. NCBI lineage: Bacteria > Bacillati > Actinomycetota > Actinomycetes > Kitasatosporales > Streptomycetaceae > Kitasatospora > Kitasatospora putterlickiae. Next base: position 4,283 of record NZ_BAAAKJ010000053.1, on the reverse strand, counting down.
ACCCGCCGACCCACCAGCCAACCCCCAGCCGGGCCACCCGCCGGCCACCCCGCCCCTGGCGGCACCGCAACCGCACGCCCCGCCGCCTGTCACCGGCCGCGCGACGGTGGCACAGTGGGAGGCGGGGCGGCGCCGCCGCTCCCCGCGGCCGGGACCGCCCCTCGGCGATCCGGCCGTGCGGTCGATCCGAGCGGTGGGCGGATGGACGAGCACCAGACGCCGGACAACGGGCCGGACAACGCCCCGGCGGCCGGAACGGGCCGCGCGGACCAGCCCGACCAGGTCCTGCGGCAGCTGCTCGCCGGGCTGACGGCGGTGCGCGACGGCGACTTCCGCACCCGGCTGGGCCCGGACCTGCCCGGCGTGCCGGGCGAGATCGCCGCCGTGTTCAACGGCATGGTCGAGCAGCTCGCCCGGGTGACCTCCGAGGTGACCCGGGTGGCCCGGGAGGTCGGCACCGAGGGACGCCTCGGCGGCCAGGCGCACGTCCCCGGCGCGGCCGGGACGTGGCTGGACCTCACCGACGCCGTCAACGCCATGGCCGGCGACCTCACCCGCCAGCTGCGCAACATCGCCCAGGTGACCACGGCGGTCGCCCGCGGCGACCTCACCCAGAAGATCGAGGTCGACGCCCGCGGCGAGCTGCTGGAGCTCAAGAACACCGTCAACACGATGGTCGGCCAGCTGTCGGCGTTCGCCGACGAGGTGACCCGGGTGGCCCGGGAGGTGGGCAGCGAGGGGCGGCTCGGCGGGCAGGCCGACGTCCGGGACGTCTCGGGCACCTGGAGGTCCCTCACCGAGTCGGTGAACGTGATGGCGGACAACCTCACCGCCCAGGTGCGCGCCATCGCCGAGGTCACCACGGCCGTCGCCGAGGGCGACCTCACCCAGAAGATCAGGGTCGACGCGCGCGGCGAGATCCTGCTGCTCAAGGAGACCATCAACACGATGGTCGACCAGCTGTCGGCGTTCGCCGACGAGGTGACCCGGGTGGCCCGCGACGTCGGCACCGAGGGCAACCTCGGCGGCCAGGCCACCGTCCGGGGCGTCTCCGGCACCTGGAAGGGCCTCACCGACAACGTCAACGTGATGGCCTCCAACCTCACCGGCCAGGTCCGCTCGATGTCCGAGGTGGCCACCGCCGTCGCCCGGGGCGACCTCTCCCGGAAGATCACCGTGGAGGCCAAGGGCGAGATGGCGGCGCTCGCCGGCGCGATCAACACCATGGTGGACACCCTCTCGGTGTTCGCCGACGAGGTGACCCGGGTGTCCCGCGAGGTCGGCACCGAGGGCACGCTCGGCGGCCAGGCGCGCGTCCCCAACGTCGCCGGGACGTGGAAGGACCTCACCGACAACGTCAACTTCATGGCGCACAACCTCACCAGCCAGGTGCGCAACATCGCCCAGGTGACCACGGCCGTCGCCGAGGGCGACCTCACCCGCAAGATCGACGTGGACGCGCGCGGTGAGATCCTGGAGCTCAAGAACACCGTCAACACCATGGTCGACCAGCTCGGCTCCTTCGCCGCCGAGGTCACCCGGGTGGCCCGTGAGGTGGGCACCGAGGGGCGGCTCGGCGGTCAGGCGGAGGTGGAGGGCGTCTCCGGCACCTGGAAGCGGCTGACCGAGAACGTCAACGAGCTCGCCGGCAACCTGACCCGGCAGGTGCGCGCGATCGCCGAGGTCACCGGCGCCGTCGCGGCCGGCGACCTGACCCGCTCGATCACCGTGGACGCCTCCGGCGAGGTCGCCGACCTCAAGGACAACGTCAACTTCATGGTGCAGTCGCTGCGCGAGACCACCCGGGCCAACGAGGAGCAGGACTGGCTGAAGACCAACCTCGCCCGCTTCACCGCCTCCATGCAGGGACAGCGCGACATCCGCGCCGTCGCCGAACTGATCACCGACGAGCTCACCCCGCTGGTCGGCGCCCAGTACGGCGCCTTCTACCTGGCCGAGGAGGACGGCGAGTCCATCGCGCTGGCCCGGATCAGCGCCTACGGCGTCCAGCCCGGCGCCTCCGCCCCCGCCAGGGTGCGGCTCGGCGAGTCACTGGTCGGCCAGGCCGCCCGCACCCGGCGCACCCTCACCGTCGACGACCTGCCGCCCGACTACGCCACCATCGCCTCCAGCGCGGGGGCCACCCACCCCCGTTCGGTGGTGATCCTGCCGATCGCCCTGGAGGAATGGCTGCTGGGCGTCATGGAGTTCGCCTCCGTCCACCCGTTCAGCGCCGCCCACCGCGACTTCCTGGAGCAGTTCGCCGAGGCCTGCGGCGTCAACATCGGCACCCTGCTCGCCAACGCCCGCACCGACGAACTGCTCGGCGAGTCCCAGCGGCTCACCGCCGAACTCCAGGCCCGATCAGAGGAGTTGCAGAACGGCCAGGAGAAGCTGCGGCGCTCCAACGCCGAGCTCGCCGAGAAGGCCGGACAGCTCGCCGACCGCAACCGCGACATCGAGGCCAAGAACCTGGAGATCGAACAGGCCCGGCAGGAACTGGAGGAACGCGCGCGGCAGTTGAGCCTCACCTCGATGTACAAGTCGGAGTTCCTGGCCAATATGAGCCACGAACTGCGCACCCCGCTCAACAGCCTGCTGATCCTCTCCCAACTGCTCGCCCAGAACGCGGCCGGCAACCTCACGCCCAAACAGGTCGAGTACGCGGGCGTCATCCACTCGGCCGGCTCCGACCTGCTCCAGCTCATCAACGACATCCTCGACCTGTCCAAGGTCGAGGCGGGGAAGATGGAACTCACCCCCGAACCCTTCGCCGTCCAGGACCTGCTGGCCTACGTCGAGTCCTCCTTCAAGCCGCTCGCCGACCAGAAGGACCTCGCCTTCCGGATCACCGTCGAGGACGGCGTCCCGGCCGAACTCGTCACCGACCAGGCGCGGTTGCGGCAGGTGCTGCGCAACCTCCTGTCCAACGCCGTCAAGTTCACCGACGCCGGCCGGGTCGACCTGCGCATCGAACGCGTCGAGGCCGCCGCACTTCCCGTCGAACTCGGCCAGGCCGAGGCCGCGGTGGCCTTCCACGTCGACGACACCGGCATCGGCATCGACCCCGCCCACCTCGACAGCATCTTCGGCGCCTTCCAGCAGGCCGACGGCACCACCGGCCGCCGCTACGGCGGCACCGGCCTCGGCCTGTCCATCAGCCGCGAACTCGCCCGCCTGCTCGGCGGCGCCCTCACCGTCCGCTCCACCGCCGGCCGGGGCAGCCGGTTCAGCTTCTACCTCCCGCTCGCCCGCCGCGACCGGACCGCCCCCGCCCCGG
>NZ_BAAAKJ010000053.1:0-960 GCF_039527695.1 Kitasatospora putterlickiae | reverse complement strand
CCTGCTCACCCTCCTCGCCCACACCGCCGCCGAGGCCCACGGCGACGACCCCCCGGCCGGCATCCGCAGCGCCGGCGACGAGGCCGCGCTGCGCGCCGCCATCGCCGAGGGCCCCTACCGCTGCGCCGTCGTCGACCTCGCCCACACCGCCGAACTCGCCCCCGTGCTGCTCACCGCCCTCCCCGAGAGCACACCGGTGCTCGGCTACCACGACGACGGCGGCCCCGCGGCGGGCGTCGGAGTGGCCGTCGACCGCCTCGAACTCCTCACCGGGCTCGACGAGTTGCGCGAACGGCTGATCGCCCTGCTGGGTGGCCGGCCACCCGCCGCGCCGGGCCCCGGCGAACCCGGCGCCCGGGTCGAGGAGCCGCTCGCCGGGCGCACCGTGCTGATCGTCGACGACGACATCCGCAACGTCTTCGCCCTCGCCGCCGCCCTCGAACAGCACGGCCTGACCGTCCTGCACGCCGCCGACGGCCGCGCCGGACTCGACCTGCTGCGCCACCGCCCCGAGACCGACCTGGTGCTGATGGACGTGATGATGCCCGGTCTCGACGGCTACGCCACCATCGCCGCCATCCGGGCGGACGAGCGCTTCGCCCGGTTGCCGGTGGTCGCCGTCACCGCCAAGGCCATGGCGGGCGACCGGGCCAAGAGCCTCGCCGCCGGCGCCGACGACCACGTCACCAAGCCCGTGGACACCGCCCTGCTGCTGGAGCGGATGCGGCACTGGCTGGACGCGTCATGACCGCAGGTCCCCAGGACCACCCTCCGCGCGACCTCGGCGGATCAGACCTCGGCGGATCAGACCTCGGCGCGGCCGACGGGGACGCGGTCGCGCGGCGGCTCGCGGGCACCGTCCGGCGGCTCCAGCACGCCGCCGAACGGATGCGCGCCGAGGAGGGCAACCGCGCGCTCGCCGACCTCGACACGGTGATCGCGCAGGACCCGCAGAACGCG
>NZ_BAAAKJ010000052.1:5997-12351 GCF_039527695.1 Kitasatospora putterlickiae | reverse complement strand
CGAGGTCGTCGGCGTGGCGGGCGAGGGTGGCGTCCAGGGCGGCCTGCTCGCGGGCGGCGAGCGCGGTCTCGAAGCTGGCGGAGCCGAAGCCGGTGTCGCTCTCGACGCCGGGGCCGGCGGATCCGTCGGACGGCGCGCCGCGGGCACCGGGCGCGCCGGCGAGTCCCCCGGCCGGGACGTGCACCAGGGAGTCCGGGCCCCAGCCGCCCGCGGGGCGGCGCTCGGCCAGGCCGCTGGTGCGCTGGGCGGGCAGGGCTCCCGGCCGCCGTTCGGGGCTCTCCGCCCAGGCCTCGGTGTCCGCCTCGGTGGTCGCCGGCCTCGCCCCTGCCCCGTTCCTGCCGATCAGCCTCATGCCGACTCCCACTCCCCCCGAGTGTCGCGGCGTCCTCCTCCGGCCCGGGGCCGGGGGGACCCCACGGGGAGCCCGCGGACCCGACGGCCGGTCAGCAGCCGGGCGGCGTCCCCCGTGTGTCCCATCGTCGCATCACCCGCAACCCGCGTACACCTGCCCCGGCCGATTTCGGCGGGGCGGATCCGAAGCCGACGAAATTGCTTCGACGCTTTGTCGATTTCCCGACACTCGCCCCCCACAAACCCCGCTGCCGTCGTCCTTGGCGACGCTCGATGGTACCGGAGCGGCCCCACCCGCCCGCGCGAACGCCGAAGGCCCGGAGGATGATCCTCCGGGCCTTCGTGCTACTGAGTAGCGGGGACAGGATTTGAACCTGCGACCTCTGGGTTATGAGCCCAGCGAGCTACCGAGCTGCTCCACCCCGCGTCGGTGGTTAAACCATAGCACGGGCGCGGGGTGGAGCCGAAATCGGTTACCGCGGGATCACCGCAGCTCAGGGGCCGCCGCTCGGGGCCGGCGAGGCCGGCGGGGCGGGCTCCCCGGTGGCCGGCGGGGTGGCCGGAGCCGTGCCCGTCGGCGTCGGGGCCGGGGTGATCCCGGCCTTCTGCTCGGCCGCCTCGACCGCCTTGAGCGCGTCGTTGAGCGCCTTCTGGGCCTGGCCCCAGGCCACCCAGTCACCGTTCTTGAACGCGGTCTGGCTGTCGTTGTTGGCCTTCACCGCGTCCGCGATCGCCTTCTGCAGCTCCGGCGAGACCGTGGCCCCCGGCGTCGGCGCGGTCGGGGTCGTGGGCGTGGTCGGCGTGGTCGGGCTGGTCGGCGTGGTGCCGGGCGCCGTGGGCGTGACCGGCGCACCGGGCGCCGCCGCGCCGAGCACCTTGGCCAGCGCCTTCTCCAGGTTGTCCTCCACCGCGACGACCGCGTTCTCGTTCCCGTACGTCGCCAGCACCTTCTTCAGCACCGGCACCTTGGCGCTGCGGCCGATCAGGTAGACCGGCTCGACGTTCAGCAGACCGCCGCCGACCGGCAGGGTCAGCAGGTTGCCGTACTCGATGTCGGAGTCGGTGCCGGTCTTCAGCAGCGTGAGCTGGTTGGCGACCAGCGGGTCCGAGTTGAACTTCGCCTGCACCTGCTTGGGGCCCAGCGCCCCCGAACCGGTCGGGATCTTGGCGATCCGGATCTTCCCGTAGTCCGGGCCCGGGTCGGCGCTGACCGACATGAACGCGGCCAGGTTGTCCCGGCCCTGCGGCGCGAAGGTCGTGGTGAGCGAGAACGACGCCTCCTTCGCGTCCGGCATCCGGACGGTCAGGTAGTACGGCGGCTGCACCTCGTTGGTGTTGGTCGTCGGGTCGGTCGGCACCTGCCAGATGTCGGTGCCGTTGAAGAAGCCGCCGGCGTCCGTCATGTGGTACTCGGCGAGCAGGTCGCGCTGCACCTTGAACATGTCCTGCGGGTAGCGCAGGTGCGGCGCCAGCTCCGACGGGATGTCGGCCTTCGCCTTCACCGTGCCGGGGAACGCCTTCATCCAGGTCTTCAGCACCGGGTCGTTCTCGTCCCACTGGTAGAGCGTCACCTCGCCGGTGTACGCGTCCACGGTGGCCTTGACCGAGTTGCGGATGTAGTTGACCTGGTTGGCGGCGGTCAGCAGCTCACCGCGCTGATTGGTCAGCGAGTCCTTGGTGACGTCGCCCAGCGTCGTCTTCGACGAGAACGGGTAGCCGTCCGAGGTGGTGTAGCCGTCCAGCACCCACACCACGCGGCCGTTCTCCACCACCGGGTACGGGTCGGCGTCGATCGACAGCCACGGCGCGACCTTCTCCACCCGCTCCTTGGGCGTGCGGTCGTAGATGATCTTCGCGCCGTCGCGGATCGCGCTGGAGTAGAGGATCTGCGGCTCGGCGAACTTCACCGCGTACGCGGCCCGGGTCAGCGGGTTGCCCAGGCCGACACCGCTGTCGCCGTCGTAGGAGAAGTGCACCGGGGTGCCGTTCTCCGCGGTGTAGTCGATGTCCTGGTAGCCGCCGCCGACGATCGAGTACGTCGACGTCTTCTCGCCGTAGTAGATCCGCTGCTGGTAGTCGCCGAACGCGCCCTTCGTCGGCAGCGCCGACTCGGTGTAGACCGGGTTTCCGTTGGCGTCCACCTGGTTGCCCTTGGCCGCGATCACGCCGTAGCCGTGGGTGTAGTTGAAGTGGTCGTTGATCCAGTTCCGCTGGATGCCGTTGAGGTCCAGCTCGCGCACGCCCAGCACGGTGTCCTGGTCGCCGTAGCGGTCCACGTCCAGCGACTTCGGGAACGCGTAGTACTTGCGCAGCGCCTCGTTCTGCTGGAAGGTCGGGCCGACCACGTTCGGGTCCAGCAGGCGGATGTCCGAGATGGTCTGCGCGTCCGGCTTCATCGCCTCCGCGCTGGTGCCGTTCGCCGGCTCGTACTGGACCACCTCGCTGTCCGCGATCCCGTACGCCTCACGCGTCGCGTCGATGTTCTTCTGGATGTACGGCGTCTCCTTGGCCTGCTCGTTCGGCTTGACCTGGAACTGCTGCACGATCGCCGGGTACACCCCGCCGATCAGCACCGCCGACAGCACCATCAGGCCCAGGCCGATCAGGGCCGGCGCCCAGGTGCGGCGCACCGGGGTCAGGAAGAACAGCACCGCGCAGATCGCCGCGACGAAGAACAGGATCGTCTTCGCCGGCAGGAACGCGTTCGCGTCCACGTACCGCAGGCCGGTCCAGCCGGACACGCCCTTGTAGGTGCCGGTCTTCACCGCCAGCGCGTACCGGTCCAGCCAGTACGCCACCGCCTTCAGCAGCACGAACACGCCCAGCAGCACCGCCAGGTGCCCCTGCGCGCCGGTGCTCGCCCGCCGCCCGGGACCCTGCAGCCGCAGGCCCCCGTACAGGTAGTGCACGAGGGTCGAGGTCAGCAGCGAGACGATCACCGCGCTGAACGCGAAGCCCAGCAGGAACTCGTAGAACGGCAGGTCGAAGGCGTAGAACGAGACGTCCTTGCCGAACTGCGGGTCCTTGGTGCCGAACGGCGTCCCGTTCGTCCACAGCAGCCAGGTCCGCCACTGGCCCGAGGCCGCGGCACCCGCCACCAGCCCGATCACCAGCGAGACCCCGAGCAGCGCCCAGCGCTTGAACGGCGCCAGGCCCGAGCGGTAGCGGTCCAGGCTCTGCTGCTCCACCGACATCGCCGACAGCGGCGGCCGCAGCCGGTGCGCCAGCCACACGTTGAAGCCGACGATCACCGCCATCAGCAGGCCGAACACCGCGAACAGGCCGATCTTCGTCCACAACTGGGTGGTGAACACCGACGAGTAGTGCACCGACCTGAACCAGAGCCAGTCCGTCCAGAACCCGGCGAACATGACGAACAGCAGGAAGAGGACCGCGAGCACTCCCAGGGTCAGCAGGAGCACCCGCGCTCGCCTTGAGGGCGGGCCTACTCTGCGCCGGAACCCCGGCCCTGAGCGTTCCGGCATCTGGAATACCACGGTGGCACCTCAGCTGTGTCGTCTTGAGTCGGTCGGTCTTCAGTGCAACTTAACCAGTCTTTGGCCGAGTTCCCACCGTTAGCAGACGGTTACGACAACCCGCTCCCGGCCCGGGAGCGGCGGGCGCCGCACGCCGGGCGCCCGGCGTGTGAGGATTGAGGCATGTCCGATGGATCCAACCTCCCCGACGACGTCTCCACCCTCCCGGCCGGCAGCCCGCTGACCCGGGCCGCCCTGGAGATCGACGAGTACGCCGCCACCCTCGGCTGGGACCTCCCGGCCCGCCTCTTCGCCCTGGTGGACAGCGCCGCCCTGCGCAAGGCCGACCCCCGCGTCGCCGAGCAGCTCGGCCTCGCCGACGGCGACCAGCCCGGCCTCACCCCGGTCGAGCAGGACGAACTGCCCGCCGGCATGGAACTGGACAAGTTCCTCGGCACCATCGCCTGGCCCGCCGCGGTGGCCGGCTGCGCCCTGGTCGTCGAGCGGCTGATGCTGCCGCCGGGTGCCGAGCAGTCCCGCCCGCGCAACGCCAGCGACGCCCAGCTCGCCGAGTGGGTGGCCAACCACCCCAAGCGCGAGGAGGTGCGGATCACCGCCGCCGTGCTGCGCGACGGCAGCAAGGAGATCGCGCTGCGGCTGCGTTCCAAGGACACCGCCCGCGAGGTGCTGACCGGCCCCGACCTGGTGCCGGGCCTGACCGAGGCGCTGCTGGCGACCTTCGCCTGATCCGCTAGGACGCGCAGGACGGCAGCGCGGAGGTCTGCCCGGAGCGGATCTGCTCCAGCGCCTTCAGCGCGCCGTCCAGCGTCTCCACCTTGACCAGGTTCAGCCCGGACGGGGTGTTCTTGGCGGCCTCGGCGCAGTTCGCCGCCGGGGCGAGGAAGTACTCGGCGCCCGCGTCCCGGGCGGCGATCAGCTTCATCGCAATGCCGCCGATCGGGCCGACCTCGCCCTCGTCGGTGATGGTGCCGGTGCCGGCCACGAACCGCCCGGCGGTCAGGTCGCCCGGGGTCAGCTTGTCGATGATGCCGAGCGAGAACATCAGGCCCGCGCTGGGACCGCCGACGTCCTGCAGCCCGATGTCGATCCGGAACGGGTAGGTGTGCCGCAGGCCCGGGCGGATGCCGACCATCGCCGAGCCGGTGTCCGGCGACTTCACGGTCGGGACGCCGATGTCGGTGCGCACCCCCGGCTCGGCCGCGCCGTCCTTGACCCGGGGCACCACGGTGAAGACCGCCGACTCGCCGGGCTGGTGCCGGGTGACCGCCTTGGCGACCGCGTCCGCGTCGGCGACCGGGGCGCCGTCGACCGCGACGATCTGGTCCCCGGCGTGCAGCCGGCCCTCGGCCGGGGCGCCGGCGGTGACGCTCTGGACGATCAGCTCGCTGCCCATCGGGATGCCGAGCTGGTTCAGCGCCGCGGTGCGGGCGTGGTCCTCGGAGAGCGCGAACTCCTCGGCGTTCTGCCGCTTCGCGTCGGCGTCGCTCTGGCCCTTCGGGTAGACGTTGTCGTGCGGCACCACCAGCACGTCGTCCCGCAGCCAGCCGACCACCGCGTTGACCAGGCTCGGCTCGTACTTGGCGCCGGTGACCTGGACGGTCGTCATGTTGAGGTGCCCGCTCGCCGGGAACGACTCGTGGCCGGTGATGGTGATCACCGGGGTCCCCGTCTTCTCCTGCACCCCGAGCGTGTTGTACGTCGGACCCGGGCTCATCTCGGTGTACGGCACCTTCATCAGCACCGAGGCGCAGAGCAGCGCTATGAGCAGCAGGGTGGCGGCGAGCATCGTCGCAGAGCGGCGTGGCATGCCTCGACAGTACGGGACGCGGGTGACGGCACGCCCGGCGGGCCGGGCCCCACGGGCCCCGGCCCGCGGGACGGGCCCTACCGCTCCGGGCGCTCCCTGGGAGCGTCGGCGGCGGTCGTGCGTTCCATCGCGGCCATGAACCGCTGGTGCTCGGCCAGTGAGGCCGGGTCCCCCGTCGCTCTCGGGGCCCGCTGGGCCCAACCCGCCCACACGGTGGCCAGCACCGCGGCGACGCAGGGAATGATCAACCAGGCGAGCGCAGCCATCTCAGTACTCCCAGCTCGTCGTGTCTAAGAGCAGATTAACCATCCCGGCGGACAACGCCGCGGGCGCCGTCCGGGTTACGGCACGGCCGATCGGCTCACTGCCAGGGAGTACCGGGGCCTCCGGCCCACGCCCGTTCGAGTGAGCGACCGGCGCGCCTGCGCGACACGGGGCCCCGAGGACCGCTCAGCAGTCGCCGGCGCCGACCCACTCCTCGCCGCCGTCCGCGAACACCTGGTGCTTCCAGATCGGCACCTCGTGCTTGAGGTCGTCGATCAGCCGGCGGGCCGCGGCGAACGCCTCACCGCGGTGCGCGCAGGACACCGCGACGATCACGGCCTTGTCGGTGATCCCCAGCCGGCCGACCCGGTGCACCGCGGCCAGCGCCCGGACCGGGAAGTCGGCGACGACCTTCTCGGCGACCCGGCGGAGCTC
>NZ_BAAAKJ010000052.1:0-5961 GCF_039527695.1 Kitasatospora putterlickiae | reverse complement strand
GGCAGCTGTACTCCAGCACGGACACCGGCCGGCCGCCGTCGTGGTCGCGGACCGTCCCGACGAAGACGGTCGTCCCGCCGGCCGCGTCGTCCCCGACCGCCTCGTACACCTCGTCGAGCGAGAGCGGGGTGTCGCGGATCGCGAGCAGGCGGATCGGGTCGAGGTTCTCGGACATGCCCCCCATGATCGCCCATCTCGGACGGGCCGGGGCAAGGGCCTCCCACACCCCGCCCGGCACCCGTCCGCCCGGGATCGGCTCCGCCCGATCAGAACCGGCGCCGCTTGCGCGCCCTGCGCACCAGCGCCGCCGTACCCACCAGCGCCACCGTCGCCCCCGCCGCGCCCAGGCTCGTCGCCGCCTCCTTGCCGCCCAGCCGGCGACCCGCCACCGCGTGCTTGCCCGCCACCTGCGCCAGCAGCTCCGCCAGCACCTCCTCGTTGGTGTGCGCCGGACGCCAGCCCGCCTCGTGCAGCCGGCTGCCCGACACCACCCACGGGTACATCGTGTACGCCAGGTCCCCGGCCGGCGCCGGCGTCAGCCCCAGCCGGTGCAGCCGCGCCGCCGTTCCCAGCGCCAGCGTGGCCGGCAGCTCCATCCGCCGGATCCCCGACAGCCGCTCCACGTCCTCCTGCTCCAGCCAGCCGTCGCAGCCGACCGTCACCTCGCCCTCGACCAGGCCCAGCACCGCGTACTCCAGCGCCGCCGCCAGGTCGTCCACGTGGCAGAACTGCCAGCACGGGCGGGAACCCGCCACCACCAGCAGCCTCGGCGCCTCGAAGTGCCGGGTCAGCACCGTGTCCACCCCGGGGCCGACCACCACGGCCGGGCGCAGCACCGTCACCTGCAGCCCCGGGTGCGCCCGCGGCGCGCGCCGCGCCAGCCGCTCGATCTCCAGCAGGTCCCCGACCAGCGAGGCCTCCTCGGTCGCGCGCAGCTCGGAGTCCTCCGCCAGCGGCACCTCGTTGTCCGCCAGCGCGCCGTAGACCATCGCCGACGTGCACAGCACCACCCGGTGCACCCCGGCCGCCGCGGCCGCCGTCAGCACCGTCTGCGCGCCGCGCACGTTGTAGGCGCTGCGCGCCCTCGGGTCCGACTCCATGCCCAGGTCCATCGCCAGGTGGACCACGACGTCCACTCCGGCCAGCCGTTCGGCGACCGCCGGGTCCCGTACGTCCAGGACCCGCCACTGCACCCCGGGCACCTCGCCGCGCCGGTCGTCCACCCCCAGCACGCGCTTCACCCCCGGCGAGGCCACCAGGCGGGCCGAGACCCGCTCGCCGAGCACCCCGGCGGCACCCGTGACCGCCACGGTCAGCGGTCTTCCGGCATAGGCTGGAGGCGGCGACGCCGTGATGTCCGGGGCGTCCTCTCCTCCGGTCAGCCCAGAGCGAACGTCCGAGGGCGGGGAACTCACCGGCCATCCTCCACGGTTAGCTTATGTGCGTACGTACGTGTGTCACGTACGTCCATCCTGCCCGAGGCGAAGGCCCGGCGGTGCACCCGGCGCGGGCCAGCCGCGCGGGAGCCGCCCACCGGCCGGGAGTCCCCCCACTCCGCCGAACGCCCCGAGCAGGCGGATTCACCGCCACCACCCCGTATGACGGCCGACCGGATCGAGGAACCCGTGAGCGACCTTCCCTTCGGATTCGGCGTTCCGCCCGAGGAGCCCGAGGACGGCAAGGCCAAGCCCGACGACGACCAGAAGAAGGACGAGAGCGGCGGCGCCCAGTCCGGCGGCCCGCAGCCCTTCGGCTTCGCCGGCGGCAACCCGTTCGGCGCCCTGTTCGGCATGGGCCTGCCCGGCATGCCCGGCACCCCCGGCGCGGGCGGGCCCGGCGCCGGCGACAACCCCTTCGCCGCGATGTTCGGCGGCCTCAACCCCAACGACCTCGGCGCCGCCTTCCAGCAGCTGGGCCAGATGCTCTCCTTCGAGGGCGGCCCGGTGAACTGGGACCTCGCCAAGGACATCGCCCGGCAGACCGTCGTCGCCGAGCCGGCCGAGGGCAAGAGCAAGGACCGCTCGGTCAGCGCCGCCGAGCGCTCCGCCGTCGCCGAGGCCGTCCGCCTCGCCGACCTGTGGCTCGACGGCGTCACCACCTTCCCCTCCGGCGCCGGCACCGCCGTCGCCTGGAGCCGCGCCGAGTGGATCGAGGCCACCCTCCCGGTCTGGAAGGACCTCGTCGACCCGGTCGCCGAGCGCGTCGGCAACGCCATGGGCGGCGTCCTGCCCGAGGAGATGCAGGCCATGGCCGGCCCGCTGCTCGGCATGATGCGCTCCATGGGCGGCGCCATGTTCGGCACCCAGATCGGCCAGGCGCTCGGCGCCCTCGCCGCCGAGGTCGTCGGCTCCACCGACGTCGGCCTGCCGCTCGCCCCGGCCGGCAAGGCCGCGCTGCTGCCCCAGAACGTCGCCGAGTTCGGCGAGGGCCTCAGCGTGCCCGCCGAGGAGGTCCGCCTCTACCTCGCCCTGCGCGAGGCCGCCCACCAGCGGCTCTTCGCCCACGTGCCGTGGCTGCGCGCCCACCTGCTCGGCGCCGTCGAGGCCTACGCCCGCGGCATCAAGGTCGACAGCTCCCGCATGGAGGAACTCGTCGGCCAGCTCGACCCGAGCAACCCCGAGGCCCTCCAGGAGGCTCTTGCCGGCGGCCTGCTCCAGCCCGAGGACACCCCCGAGCAGAAGGCCGCGCTCGCCCGCCTGGAGACCGCGCTCGCCCTCGTCGAGGGCTGGGTCGACGCCGTCGTGCACGCCGCCGCCGAGCCCCACCTGCCGCAGGCGGGCGCGCTGCGCGAGACCGTCCGGCGCCGCCGCGCCGCCGGCGGGCCCGCCGAGCAGACCTTCGCCACCCTGGTCGGCCTCGAACTGCGCCCGCGCCGGCTGCGCGACGCCGCCCGGCTCTGGGCCCTGCTCGCCGACGCCCGCGGCACCGAGGGCCGCGACGACCTCTGGCAGCACCCGGACATGCTCCCCACCGCCGCCGACCTCGACGACCCCGACGCCTTCGTGCACCGGGACGGCGGCGACGGCCTGGAGGGCGGCATCGACTTCGACGCGCTCGACAAGCTGCTCGGCGAGGCCGCGGCCGGCGGCGCCTCCGAGCAGGGGCCCGGTTCCGCGAAGCCCGACCTGACGAAGGACGACGGCGAGCACGGCGGCGACGACCACGGGAAGGGCGAGCCCACCGCATGACGGCCACCGGGACCGACCGCGCCGACACCGCGCCTGCGGGGGCTCCGGGCCCCGACGCGCTGCACACCGACGCCGTCCGCGCCCTGGAGGCCTGGCGGCCCGCCGACCCGGAACAGGACCGGCTGCGCCTCGCCTACCTGCGGCACCTCGCCGAGCAGCCGGAGGGCCTCTACCGCTCCTGCCTGCCCGCCCACATCACCGCCAGCGCCGCCGTCGTCGACCCCGACGCCGGACGGGTGCTGCTGACCCTGCACCCCAAGGTCGGCCGGTGGCTGCAGATGGGCGGCCACTGCGAGCCCGGCGACCGCGACCTCGCCTCGGCCGCCCTGCGGGAGGCCACCGAGGAGTCCGGCATCCCCGACCTCGTGCTGCTCACCCGCGACGGCGTGCCGGTGCCCGCCAAGCTGGACCGCCACCAGGTCCGATGCACCGGCAAGGACCGGCCCGAGAACACCCACCTCGACGTCCAGTACATCGCGGTGGCCCCGCCCGGCGCCCAGGCGCTGATCAGCGAGGAGTCGCTGGACCTGCGCTGGTTCGACTACGACCGCCTGCCCGAGCTCACGGACCACTCGGTGCGCGACCTGGTGGCGCGCGCCCGCGAGCTCACCGGCTGAAGCACTCGGGAGCGCCCGCACGACGGGAGGGGCGCGGACCACTGCGGTCCGCGCCCCTCCCGTCGTCCGTTCCGTCCGCGCTTCCCCGCCTTCTCAGCCGCAGGACTCCGCCGGGCCGGCCTCCGACGCGGCCTCGTGCCGGGCCCCCGGGATGTGCGGCAGCCGGGCCGCCGACACCACCCCCTCCAGATAGCCGCGCGCCCGCTCCGTCCGCGGATACGCCTCCAGCAGCGCCCAGAAGTCCGGGCCGTGGTCCGGCACCAGCAGGTGCGCCAGCTCGTGCAGCAGCACGTAGTCGACCACGTACTCCGGCATCCCCTGCAGGCGGTGCGAGAGCCGGATCGTCCGCTCGCTCGGGGTGCACGACCCCCAGCGCGAGTTCTGATTGGTCACCCAGCGGACCTGGGCGGGCCGGGCACGACCGCCCAGATAGGCCGCCGAGAGCTCCAGCGACCGGGCCACCAGCGCGTCGTCACCGAGCACCCGGCGGCTCTCCTGCGCGGCCAGCTTCTCCAGCATCTGCGCGACCCAGCGCTGCTCCTCCGCGTGCGACATCCGGGCCGGGATCAGCACGATCGTGCGATCGCCCTCGCGGTAGGCGGACACCGTCCGACTGCGGCGGGCGCTGCGCCGCACCTCCACCCGGGACCGGTCGAGCGGCTCACGCGCGGCCCCCGGCTGCGGCTCCGGTCGCTGCTCCGGCCGTTGGTCGGGACGCTGCTCCGGACGCCCGCGCGTACTCGGCGCCGCCACGTGCGACCCGGACGCTGCACGGGCACGCCGAGGCGACGCCGAGGGATGGGAGTCCCGTTCGGCTGCCATGCCACACGACGTTACCCGCTCCCCCTGGCAGAAGTCCGCTGCCATGGCCGAAATGTTTCGTGGAGCGATCGGGAACGAAAGGCCGACGGCAGGTGTCCGGAATACGACATCGGACCGGACGCCAAGTTATCCACAGGGCATGCGAACGGGTCATCCGATCATGTGCCCGTACCTGTGGACAACCCACCGCACCACGTCGCCCCCATCGGGCATGCTGCCGTCAGCCGTCCGGAAACCATCGGAAGGAAGACCGCCGTGCGCCTCGGTTTGAAGCCCGCCCTCTCCCGCAGCTGGCGGGACTCGGACACCCTCCAGTTCGGCACCATCCCGCAGCACGCGGGGGTGCTCGGCAACGCCGCCGACAAGACCCTGTGCGAGTTCCTCGGCCTCGTCGACGGCACCCGCGACCGGCCCGCGCTCCTCGACGAGGGCGAGCGGATCGGCCTCGGGCGCGACCCCGCCGACTCCCTGCTCGACCTGCTGGAGGAGGCCGGGGTGCTCGACGACGCCGAGGCCTCGGCGGAGGCCCTGGCCCGCTTCCCCCAGCCGCACCGCGAGCTGCTCGGCCCCGACCTCGCGTCGCTGTCGCTGATCCACCCGCCCCCGGGCGCCGCGCCCGCCGTCCTGGCCCAGCGACCCGGGCACGCGGTCGAGGTCCGCGGCGCGGGGCGGATCGGCGCGGCCGTCGCCGCCGTCCTCGCGGCGGGCGGCATCGGCACGGTCACCGTGGTGGACTCCGGGCGGGTCACCCCCTCGGACTGCGCCCCCGCCGGGCTGCCGCCGTCCGACGTCGGGCGGCTCCGGACCACCGCCGCCCGCGAGGCCGTCGACCGGGCCACCGCGCGGCGCCCTGGCCGGCGCGGCCGCCCACCGAGACCGGGGCTGCCCGACCTGGTGGTGCTCGCGCCCCGGGACGGCAGCGGCGCCTTCGCCGGCGGCACGCCCCAGGCCCGCGAACTGCTCCGGGCCGGGGTCCCGCACCTGTACGTCGGGGTGGTGGACGAGTACGGGGTGGTCGGGCCCCTGGTCCTGCCGGGTGTCTCGGCCTGCGGCCACTGCCTGGTCCTGGCCCGGGAGGACGAGGACGCCGCCTGGCCGCGGATCCTCGCCCAGCTCGCCGACAGCGGCCCGGGGCGGGCACCGACACCGGCCTGCGACACCGCGCTCGCGACGGCCGTCGCCGGCCTCGCGGCCCTGCACGTCCAGGTCTACCTGGACGGCGGCCGGCCGCCCAGCGTGGACGGCTGGTGCGAACTGTCCGCCGTCGACGGCATGGCCCGCCGTCTACGGCTCAAGGGCCACCCCGACTGCGGCTGCCTCTGGCAGCCGACACC
>NZ_BAAAKJ010000051.1:23673-28593 GCF_039527695.1 Kitasatospora putterlickiae | reverse complement strand
GCGGCGGCCCAGCCGTGCTCCAGGAAGGCCAGAACGGCCTGGTCGGTGCTCTCCAGCGCGGCGAGCGCGGCCTTCCTGACGGCCGGTCCGCCGCTCTCGGCGATCTGCGACACCTTCACCCGGTTGTCGCTCACGCGCACCGCCGCCAGCTCGGACTCCAGGAAGCGGCGCAGTCCGGCGGCGTCGCCGTCGAGCGCCTTCCGGGCGGCCTCGCGGGTGTGCGGGCCGCTCTGCGGGTCGGCGGCGATGCGCTCGATCTCGGCCCGGTCGTCCTCGGCGCGGGCCGTGTACTGGCCCTCCTTGAGGAAGGTCACGATGTCCGCGTAGGTGCCGTCGAGCGCGGCGGACGCGGCCTTCTTCACGGCCGGACCGCCCTTGGCGAGGATCCGGGTGACCTCGACCCGGTCGTCGTCGGCCTGCGCCTTGGGGAGCTCGACCTCGAAGAAGTGGCGCAGCGCGGCGGGCGTGTTGACGCGCAGGGCGGCCTCGCCGGCCTCGCGCACGCCCCGGCCGGTCTCCGGCCGGCCGAGGAGCCGGGCGAGCTCCAGGCGGTCATCCGTGGCCTGGGCCAGGTACCGGCCTTCCGTGAGGAACGCGACCAGGTCCTCGTAGGAGCCGCGCAGCGCGGCCTCGGCGGCCTTCTTCACGGCCAGGCCGCCCTGGGCGAGGATCTTGGTGGCCTCGACCCGGTCGTCGATCACCCGGGCGTTCCGGAGGCCGACCTCCAGGAAGTGCCGCAGATCGGCGGCCGTGCCGGCGAGGGCCTTCTCGGCGGCCTCCCGCACGGACACGCCGCTGTTCCTGTCCGCGAGGATCTTCTGGACCTCCGCGCGGTCGAGTTCCTCCTGGGTCGGTTCGCCCTCGGAGGCGGTGTCGGGCCCCGCGACGCCGGCGGGCTGCGGAGCGTCCGCGGCGAGGGCCGTCGAGGGGAAGAGAACAGCGGGGGCGAGGACCGCGGCCGCGACGACGGCGGACACCCGGGGGAGCTTCATCCGGCAGAACCTGCTCTGTGCGATGAGTCTGTGAACGCACGAAGCATAGAGCCTTCAAGATCTTCTTCATACCGGTTTGATGATCAGTCCGATAGCTCCCCCGGTGGCGCTCTCACCACTGTTCAGACCGGTGGCAGCCGCTCTGTCACCGATGTCCGGTCCAGGTGGATGATCGTGGGTTCAGACCGTCTTGAGACGGTACATCGTGGCCGTGTCCGACGGCCTGGTGCCGAAGCTGCAGTCATGGCTCGCGGTGGTGGCGGAGTAGCTCCAGCCGTTCGGCACCGAGCACGCCCACAGGCCGACGACCGGGGTGCGCAGGCGGTAGGCGGGCCTGGTCGTGCCCGGGGCGAGGCTGCACTGGGCGATGTTGGTGACGAGGTCGTGGACGAAGCCGCTCGCCGTGACGCAGGAGGTCAGCAGGTCCCCCGGCACCCGCAGCCGGTAGGAGTCCGACGAACTGCCCGGCGCCATGCTGCAGTTGCCGGTCATCGCGGTGGTGTCGTAGACGAAGCCGCTCGCCCGGACGCAGGACACCAGTCCGTCGACCGGGGTGCGCAGGTGGTACCGGGGCGTGGTGCCGCAGGTGGAGGACGAGACGATCTGGTCGTAGACATAACCGGACGGCACGGAACAGGACCAGGTGTTGTCCAGACCGGTGACGGCGGCGGAGGCCTGCGGGGCGACGGCGAGCGCCGGCACCAGGGCGGCGACGGCCGCCAGCGCGGCACCGGCGGCGGCGCGGGCGGAACGGACACGGTCGGCGAAGCGGGAAGCGGTCATCGCGGGACTCCTCCAGGTCGGCGGCGCGCGGCGGCGCCCGGTCGCCCTTCGTACCACCCGCGCGACGGGCCCCGGGGGCCGCTCCGACCCGACCGGTCCGCCCCGTCCACCACCCGTCCAGTCGACTCCTACGCCGGGCCCGCCGCCGGATCACCGGCCGGGGCGGGCAGACTGGGCGCGTGAGCCACGGTGACGAGGAGCGGCGGCCGGTTCCCGCCGAGCTGCGCGGGTACCTGGAGGAACTGGTCCGCCGGGTGCGGGCGGTGTGCGGCACGCGGGCGGTCAGCGTGCTGGCGGTCGGTTCGGTGGCGCTCGGGGACTACCGGCACGGGCGCAGCGACGTGGACGTGGTGGTCGTCGTCGAGCCCGGCCTTCCCGGGGCGGCGCTGCGGGAGCTGGCCGGGGAGCTGGCCCATCGGCGGCTGCCCTGTCCGGCGGCCGGGCTGGAGCTGGTGGTGTACGGCGCGGACTTCGCCGGGCGGCCCTCGGGCGGCTCCGGGTACCTGCTGAACCTCAACACCGGTCCGCTGCTGACGGAGCGCGCGGACCGGGACGCCGCCGGGGCCGAGGCGTTCTGGTTCGTCATCGACCGCTCGATCGCCCACCGGGCCGGGATCACCCTGTGGGGCGCACCGGCGCGGCGGGTGATCGCGGAGCCCGCGTCCGCCGACCTGTTCGCCGCGCTGCGCGCCGGGGTGCGCGAACACGCCGACGGGGCGGGCCACCTGGCGGACAACCGGGTGCTCAACGGCTGCCGGGCGGTGGTGTTCTGCCGCACCGGCCGGTGGGTGGCCAAGCGGGCGGCGGCGCGCGAGACCGCCGCCGCCGAGCCCGGGTTCCGGCCGCTGCTGGAGGCCGCGGTGCGCAGCTTCGAGCGGCCTCGCGCCGAGGCGGCCGCCCTGCCCGCGGCCGAGGTACGGGCGTTCCTGGCCTGGGCGGCCGAGCGGGTGGCGGAGGCCGCCAGGGCGGCCGGCGGGTGAGGCCGTCGGCTCAGAACTGCCGTGTACAGCCGCTGCGGGTGCAGTACTCCTGGGCCAGCAGGGCGTTGCCCCCGTCGACCATCCAGATGTAGACCCGCTGGACTCCGCCCGGGGCCGCGATCCGCAGCGATGCGCTGAGCGGCTGGTTCGGCCCGCCCTCGTACGCCCACGGGCTGCAGACGGTGTCCGTCGCGGCGGTGTTGTTCACCCCCTGGACGCAGACCTGGCGGGCGCCGCTCGCGGCGTGGACGGCGCCGGACACGCTGGCCGTGTAGCCGTCGGTGAAGTGGATCGTTCCGGAGGTGGTGCTGTTGCCGTAGGCCATGCCGAAGGGCATGTCGACGTCGGTCACGGTGGCCTGCGCCGGTGCGGTGAACCCGATGGCCGCGAACGCGGCGGCGGCCATCACCATCAGGGGCTTGCGCATGGCTCTTCCTCTCCTCGGAGCGAGTGACGAGTGACGAGTGATGAGTGACAGGTGACGAGTACGGAGCGAACCGAAGGCTCCGGGTTCCGCCACGGTATTCTCGTCGGCGGCCGTGAACACGTCATGACGCGCCCACGGGGGAAGTATGGACGCGAGCGGCACCGGTCAGGCGGCGGCCGGCAGGGCGTCGAGGTCCACGATCCGGTAACCGCGGGCGCGCAGGCCGGTGATGACGGCGGGAAGGGCGGCCACGGTCTGCGAGCGGTCGCCGCCGCCGTCGTGCATGAGGATCACCGAGCCGGGGCGGACCTGGCTCAGGACGCGCTCGGCGATGACGGCGGGGCCGGGCCTCGACCAGTCCTTGGCGTCGACGTCCCAGAGCACGGTGACGAGCCCCGACGCGTCCACCGCGCGCAGGAGTGCCGGGCTGCGTCCGCCGTACGGGGGGCGCAGCCAGCGGATCGCGCGGCCGTCACCGCAGGCCTCGGCGAGGACCTCGCCGGTGTGGCCGAGCTGCCGGGCGAGTCCGGTCGGCCCCAGGTCGGGCAGGTAGGCGTGGGACCAGGTGTGGCTGCCGACGGTCTGGCCCGCGTCGGCGATCCGGCGCACCACACCGGGATGGGCCAGGGCCTGCAGGCCGATGCAGAAGAACGCCGCCGGGGCGTCGTGACGGCGCAGCACGTCCAGCACCCGCGGGGTGAACTCCGGGTCCGGGCCGTCGTCGAAGGTCAGCGCCACCAGCGGCTCGGAGCCGGTGCCGCCCGCCACCAGACGCCCGGCGAGGGCGAGTTCACGCTCCACCGGGGCGCTGGCCCGGTCCGCCGCCGCGATCTCCTCCTCGCGGCCGCTCATCGTCCATCCGGCCGAGGGCAGGGCGGTCAGGGACCCGGGGCGGGTGCGGCCCAGTTCGGCGAGCACCTCCGCCGGGGCTCCGCCGTCCGCCGGGACCGGCGGGTCGGCGCGGAGCACCGGGATCCCGGCGCCCGCGAGGGGCGCGTCCAGCAGGCCGTTGGCACTGTCGACGACCACGGTGAGGCCTCCCGGTGTCCGGGCCGCCAGTTCGGCCAGCCGCGCCACCGGCCGTTCCACGCCGCAGCGTTCGAGCACCTCGACCGGCGCGCCCGGCAGGGCGATCCGGTAGCCCTCACGTGTCACACCCACACCCGCGAACCGCATCCCGTGCCACCCCTCCCCTGGAACGACTCCCCTGGAACGAATCCCCCGGAACAACTCGCCGGAACGACTCCGCTGAACGATCGAGGCCCACGGAACGGCCGCGCCTTCCCCCGGTCGCCCCGACGGCGGGCTGCCCAGATCATACGGACGCCGGGTCTCCAGGACGATAGGGCGGAAGGGAATGACCCGGATGACAAGATCGGTACGGACGAGCGGGATTGACGCGGCGGCAGGTCGTGGCGGCGCGCCGGGCGCGACCGCGGACCGTCCATATAGTGGGCGCCATGACCGAACCGCCGCGTCCGACCTCGGCCTTCCACGCCGCCAACGCCGATCCCTCGGCCACCGGCCGGCTGGTCGCCGCGCTGGACGCGCAGGCCGCCGGCCCCGGCGTGCGACGGCTGCGCGCCTGGGCACGGGAGCGGCTGGCCGTGGCCCGGGGCGAGCGGGCGCTGGACATCGGCAGCGGCACCGGCTCGGAGACCCAGGTGCTCGCGGCGGCGGTCGGGCCGCGCGGCACCGCGATCGGCCTCGAACCCCATCCCGGCCTGCGGGCCCTCGC
>NZ_BAAAKJ010000051.1:20608-23609 GCF_039527695.1 Kitasatospora putterlickiae | reverse complement strand
CGACGCGCTCGCGCTGCCGCTGCCGGACGCCGGCCTGGACGCCGTCCGGTGCGAGCGCGTGCTGCAGCACCTGACGGATCCCGCGCGGGCCGTCGCGGAGATCGCCCGGGTGCTGCGGCCGGGTGGCCGGGTCACCCTGCTGGACACCGACTGGGCCACCTTCGTCCTCCACCCCGCCTCCCCCGTGGTCCGGGCCGCGCTCGCCACCGTCGCCCAGGAGACCGCCGCCACCCCGGACGCCGGACGCCGCCTCGCCGAGTGGTCGGCCGACGCCGGGCTGACCGTCGACGAGACCGGCTCGGACGTCCTGCTGCACGACCCGCGCTCCGTCACCTGGCCGCTGGTGCACGTGCTCGGCGGGGCGGCCGTCGAGCGCGGTCTGATCACCGGGGCGCAGCGCGACGGGCTCTACGGCGGGTTGGCGTCCGCCGCCGGGCGCGGCGCGTTCCACCTGTCGGTCACGATGTTCGCCGTCCTCGCCCACCGGCCACGCCGACGGTGACCCCTCGCGGATGACGCGCCCGCCCCGGCGGCTACTCCCCGGTGCCGGGCGCGCCGCGCGTGTCGGTGGGCGGGCGGGCGGAGGGCAGGCGGCGGGTGAACAGGAGGGCGCCGGCGGTGATGCCCGTGCAGGCCAGGACCGCGGCCTTGAGCCCGTCGATCTGGGCGTCCCGGTAGCTCTCCACCAGGGCCGAGGCCTCCTGCGGCGGCACCTCCGGTCGCGCGGCCAGCGCCGTCGCCACGTCGTCGGCGGGCACGAAGGACACGCCCGCCTCCACCCGGACGGCGGTCTGCTCGGCGACGGCGGCGGAGACGCGGGGGTCGTCCTCGATCCGGGTGGTGACGGAACTCGCGAGGGCGCCGATCAGGATCGCGCCGATCAGCGCCGTCCCGACCGAGGAGCCGAGGTTCTGGGCGGTGTACTGCAGGCCGCCGGCCTCGCTGCGTTCCTCCTGGCGCACGCTGGACTGCACCGTGTTGCCCAACTGGGAGGCGAGCATCCCCATGCCGGCACCGAGCAGCGCCATCGCCCCGGCGAACGAGCCGCCGCGCAGTTCCGGCCCGATCGCGGCGATCAGCCACAGGGTGGCGGCGACCAGGACCAGCAGTCCGGTCCGGGCGATGGTGCGGGGCGAGGCGAAGCGCAGCAGCAGGGAGCCGGACATCGAGGCCGCGAGCATGGTGACGGACACCGGCAGCAGTCGCAGGCCGGTCTCGAAGGCGTCCAGGCCCTGGACGACCTGGAGGTAGAGCGGGATGACGAAGAACAGGCCCAGCAGGACGGTGTTCTGGTTGAACAGGGTCACCAGACCCGCGCGCAGCGTCCGGTTGTCGAACAGCGCGAGCGAGACCAGGGGGTCCAGGCCCTTGTCCTCCCGCCGGCGCTCGTGGACGCAGAACGCGTAGATCAGCGCGCCGCCGAGGGCGACGGCGAACAGCGTCGGGGCGAACCCGAGGACGGTGAACGGCGGGTTGCGCGGCTTCACCCAGCCCCAGGTGCCGCTCTGCAGCACGGCCAGGACCATCACGGCCAGGCCCGCGGCCGACAGCACGACACCCGGCACGTCGAGCCTCGGCCGCCGGTCCGGCGGCGCCTGGCCCGGCACCCAGCCCATCAGGAAGAGGATCAGCACGACCAGGACCACCTCACCGGCGAACACCAGCCGCCAGGTGAGGTAGGTGGTGACCCAGCCGCCGAGCAGCGGTCCCACCGCGATGCCCGCGCCCGCGAGGCCGCCGATGACGCCGTAGGCCACGGCCCGGTCGCGCCCGTGGTAGGAGCCGGCCACCAGCGCGGCCAGTGCGGGCAGGACCAGGGCGGCGCCCAGTCCCTCGATGACGGACCAGCCGAGCGCGAGCACGCCCACGGTGGGCGCCACCGCGGTCAGCCCCGAGCCGACCGCGTACACCATCAGCCCGACCACGAAGACGCGGCGGCGCCCGAACATGTCGCCGATCCGGCCGCCGGTCAGCATGAACGCGGCCATCACCAGGGTGTAGAGGGTGATGACGGCCTGGATGGCGGTGACCTCGGTGTCGAAGTCCTCCACCAGCTGGCTGATCGACACGTTCATCACCGAGGCGTCGAGCACCATCAGGAACTGGGCCGTGCCGAGCACGACCAGGGGCTTCCAGCGATTCACCGCGCCTCCCGGTCAGCCGCCGAGGATCCGCGCCTTCTGGGCGGCGAACTCCTCCTCGGTCAGGACACCCTGGTCCTTGAGCGTCGCCAGCTCCTTGAGCTGGTCGAGCTTCTCCTCCATGGTCGCCGCGGCGGCCGGGGCGGGCGGCGGGGGCGCGGGCGCGGCGGGCTCGGCGTAGTAGCCGGCCTGCTGGGCGTCCTGCTGCGCCCAGCGGCCGGCCTGGCGCCGGGAGACGCGGTTGGAGACGGCGGTGGCCGTTCCGGCGACCACCGCGGTGCGGGCGACGCCGCGGAGCAGTCCGGGCATGGCTTCCTCCTGAGGGCGGGTGAGGGGGTGGGGGACGCGGGTCAGCCCGCGGCTTCGAGGCCTTCGACCGCGTCCAGGACGTCCAGGAGGTCCTGGAGCTGGACGCGTCCGCCGGCGACGATCCGGGCGTCCTCCCGGCGCAGGGCGTTGGCCAGCGGCGCCGCCCAGCGGTTCTCGTAGAGGAGGACGGCGGCGGAGTCGCCCGGTTCCAGGAGGGCACCCGCCTCGGCGATGTCGGACTCGCCGAACAGGCCGGAGGATGCGCCCTCGAAGACCGTCAGGTCGAGGCGTCCGTCGCCGGTCACGTCGGCCAGTTCGAGGCCCGCCACCGTGCCGTCCGCGTCCTTGTGGACGAAGGTCAGGTCGAGGACGCGGATGATGTCGCGCTCGACCAGGTCGACGAGCAGGGGCAGCCCCTCGCCGGTGAGATGGCTTCCGGGGAACGCGATGACCAGGTAGTCGATGGGGCCCGGTTCGTCGAGTTCGCCGGTCGTGCCGGGTTCGCTGCTCACGTCGGCTCCTGTCGCAGGAGGGCCGGCCGACGGCGTCGG
>NZ_BAAAKJ010000051.1:17475-20497 GCF_039527695.1 Kitasatospora putterlickiae | reverse complement strand
GCCCGTCGTCCGGCGCCGCCGACACCGATGCCGCCGACACCGATGCCGTCACCACCGGCGCCGTCAGCACCAGCCCAGAGCGAGGAGCCGCCCGCATGCCACCGGCCGAGTCCAGCACGCCGCAGCCCGACCGCCCGGAGTCCGCCGAGCTGGCGGCACTCCACCACCGGGTCGCCCAGCTGGAGGCCGAGGCCCGGCGGCGGCCGGGGCACCACCGGCTGCGCACCACCGGCGCCACCGTGCTGGTGATCGTGGCCTCCGTGCTGTCGCTGCTCGCGGTCGTCGCCGTCTGGGCCCACGACGAGATCACCGACACCGACCGGTTCGTCGCCACGATGGCGCCGCTGGCCCACGACCCCGCCGTGCAGGACGCCCTCGCCAACCGCATCACCGATGCCGCGACGGAGCAGATCGACGTCAAGACCTTCGTCAACGACCTCTCCCAGGCCGCCGCCGAGCAGGGCGTGCCGCCCCGGCTGTCCCAGCTGCTGGGCGGGCTGACCGGTCCGCTGGAGGGCGCGCTGACCAACCTCGTCCACGGCGCCGCCGAGCGGGTGGTCACCAGCGACGCGTTCGCCACCGTGTGGGAGGAGGCCGTGCGGGCCGGGCACGCCACCATGGTCAAGGCCCTGACCGGCCAGGGCGGCGGCGCGGTGGAGCTGAAGAACGACGAGGTCGTGATCGACATCGGGCCGATGGTGGAACGGGTGAAGACCGAGCTGGTCAACGCCGGTTTCGCGCCGGCCGCCAGGATCCCGGAGGTGCACACCTCGTTCGTGGTGTTCTCCTCCCCCGACCTGGCCAAGATCAAGGGCTTGTTCCGGCTGCTGCAGATCCTCGGCTGGTGGCTGCCGGTGATCACGGTGCTGATCGCCGCGGTCGGCGTACTGACCGCCTTCAACCGCCGCCGCGCGCTGGTCGGCGCCGCGCTCGGCATCGGGGCGGCGATGCTGCTGCTCGGGATCGCGCTGGCGGTCTTCCGCTCCTACTTCCTCGACCACCTGCCCGCCGAGGCCTCACCGGCCGCCGCCGGCGCCGTCTACGACGCCGTCGTCGACTACCTGCGCTCGGCCGTGCGGATGGTCGGCTTCCTGGCGGTGCTCGTCGCGCTCGGGGCGTTCTTCGCCGGCCCCTCACGCGCCGCCGTGACGGTCCGCTCGGTGACCGGGCACGGGGTCGCGGCGCTGCGCTCCTCCGCCGACTCGGCGGGCTTCCGGGCCGGGCCGGTGGAGCGCTTCGTGCGCCGCTGGAAGCGGTGGCTGGGCGTGGTGATCCTGGTGGTCGCCGCCGTGGTGTTCGTCCTGTGGGACCACCCGACCGGCATGGTGGTGTTCTGGTTCGCGGTGGCCGTGCTGGCGGCCTTCGCGCTGCGCGAGTTCCTCGCCCCGGCCCGCCCCCTCACCCCCGCGTCCTCCGCGCCGGCGTCCCCCGCGCCGACGGGCACGGGGGACGCGGAGCGCTGAGCTCCCGCGACGTCAGCCCAGGACGATCGCCTTGGCGCGCTGGTACTCCTCCTCCGTGATGGAGCCGTCCCGCTTCAGGTCCGCGAGCCGGGCCAGTTCCTCGGTGGGACCGGCCGGTTTCGCCTCCGCCCCGGCGGCGTCGCGTACGTAGGTGCGGAACTCCGCCTCCGCCTCCTTCGCCCGCGCCAGCTCACGCGTCCCCATGCCCTTGCCCCGGGCGATCAGGTAGACGAACACGCCGATGAACGGCAGCAGGATCAGGAACACGCACCACCCCGCCTTGCCCCAGCCGTTCACCGTGTCGTCCCGGAACAGGTCGCCGAAGACCCGGAACAGGAGCATGAACCAGAGGATCCAGAGGAAGATCCACATGGTCGTGAGGAAGATGTTCAACAGCGGATAGTCGTCCATCGCCCGCCTCCGGAGGAGTAGCCGAACCGCGCCGGGCGGCGCCGCCGCCCGTCCCCCCTCTTACCCCACGGTCACCGAGCACGGCCGCGCGCGCACCACCCCGGACGGGTGATCCCGTCGGCGGGGCCTCGCGGCGGTGCGGCCACCCGCTCCGGCGGGCGCCGATCGGATGATTCGCACACAATGCGACCAGTAGTCGGAACGCGACGAGGAGTAGTCGTGCGAAGTCATCCCACCGCCACCACCCGGCGGCTTACGGCCCTGCTGACCTCGGCCGTCCTGGCGACGGGCGGGCTGGTGGCCGCAGCCCCGGCCACCGCCGCGCCGGTCGGCGGGTACGACGAGTACGTCGCGCTGGGGGACTCCTACGCGGCGTACGGATCCATCTCGAAGAACTACGGCACGCCCGCCGGCTGCGGCCGCGCCCGCGACGACTACCCGAACGGCCTCGCCACCGCGCTGGGCCCGGCGCGCTTCGTCGACGTCACCTGCGGCGGCGCCACGACCCTGAGCATGACCGTCCCGGAGCCGGTGCCGGGCGGGGTGAACCCGCCCCAGTTCGACGCGCTGCGGCCCGGCACCGATCTGGTCACGGTCACCATCGGCACCATGGACCGGCTCAACGACCTCCTGGTGGCCTGCTCCGTGATCAGCGGCACCGACCCCCAGGGCGACCCGTGCCGGCGGGCCTACACCGCGAGCGGGACCGACCTGGCGGTCGCGGCGATCGAGGCGACGCGCCCGGGGATCGAGGGCGTGCTCGACGGCGTCCACGCCCGTTCCCCGCACGCGACCGTGGTGCTCGTCGGCTACTTTCCCCTGCTGCCGCCCACCATCGGGTGCTGGCCGGACGTGCCGGTCGCCCGAGGCGACGTGCCTTATGTGTACGGCCTCCAGAAGCGGATGAACGCGATGCTCGGCGAGGCCGCCGCCGGCCACCGGGCGCTCTTCAGCGACCCCGGCGACGCCCTCGGACACGACGCCTGCCAGCCGCCGGGCGTCCGCTGGGTCGAGCCCCTCGACCCGGCCCCGGACACCGTCGCGACGCACCCCAACGCCGCCGGGCAGGCCTACGTCGCCGCGCTCACCAGGGCGCTGCTGCCCTGAGCGCGCCGTCAGCCGCCGAGTCCGCGCACCGCCCCCGCCAG
>NZ_BAAAKJ010000051.1:16396-17468 GCF_039527695.1 Kitasatospora putterlickiae | reverse complement strand
CGCGGCGGACGTCCGCCTCGGTGGTGCGCCAGTTGCTGAACGCCGCGCGCAGGGCGGGGACGCCGGCGTAGCGGGTGGGGGTCAGGAAGGCCTCGTCGGCGACGGCCGCGGCCAGCGCGGCGAGGCGTTCGGCGGTGGGGTCCTCGGTCAGGGTGAGGCAGACGACGTTCAGCCGGACCGGCGCCAGCAGCCGCAGTCCCGGCGTCGCCGTCACGGCCTCCCCGAGGGCCCGGGCGCCCGCGACGCAGCGCTCGACGATCTCCCGGTGGCCGGCCCGGCCGTAGGCGCGCAGGGTGAACCAGGCGGCGAGGGCGCGCAGCCGGTGCGAGTTCTCGGGGGTGAGGTGCACCAGGTCGGGGTGGTCGCCGAGCGGGCCGAGGTAGGCGGCCGCGTTGCGGAAGACGTCGGCCTGGAGGTCGGGGCGCCGGGTGAACTGCACGGCGCTGTCGTAGGGCACGTTGAGCCACTTGTGGAGGTCGACGCAGATCGAGTCGGCCCGGTCCAGGCCGGCGACCAGGCCGGCGTGTTCGGGGGTCAGGGCGGCGAAGGCGCCGAACGCCGCGTCCACGTGCAGCCAGCAGCCGTACCGGTCGCGCAGGTCGGCCAGCGCCGACAGGTCGTCGAAGTCCACCGTGTTGACGGTGCCGGCGTTGGCCACCAGCACGCACGGGCCGTCGGCTTCGGCCAGCACCCGCTCCAGGGCGGCGACGTCCACCGCCTCCCGTCCCGGCAGCACGGGCACCTGCACCAGCGCGGAGCGGCCCAGGCCCAGGACCGACAGGGCCTTGGCGACGCTGGAGTGGGCGCTGCCCGACAGCACCCGGACCCGGCCGAGCGCGGCGGCGCCGTCCTCGGCGACGTCCACGCCGAGGCGTTCGCCGAGCCACTGGCGGGCGATCGCCAGGCCGACGGTGTTGGACATGGTCGCACCGCTGACGAAGGCGCCGGCGTGCGCGGCGGAGAGCCCGAACAGCTCGCGCAGCCAGCCGACCGTCTCCCGCTCCAGCCACTGGCCGGCGCCGTCCAGCGAGGAGTTGGAGTTCTGGTCGGCGGTGGCGGTCAGCCAGTCGCC
>NZ_BAAAKJ010000051.1:14156-16283 GCF_039527695.1 Kitasatospora putterlickiae | reverse complement strand
GAGGGCGGCCAGGAAGGCGGCCGCCGCCTGCCTGGTCTCCTCCAGCAGCGCGGGCAGCCGGTTCAGGTCGGCGGCGAGTTCGGGGTGCATGGCGCGTGTTCTCCGGATCGGTCGGGTGTGTCGACGACGCTAGCCGCCGGCCCGCCCGCTGTCCCGGTCCAATCCGCGGCCGGTGGCCTGGTCGGGCGGGCGCGTGACCGGGCGAGCGCGTGACCGGGGGTGGCGCTCCCGGCGGGCGGGGGCCCGTCAGCGGTGGGACGTCTGGCTGGACACCAGGGCGCGGTAGGGGGCGCAGCGGGCGAGGAGGGTGGGGTGGTCGGCGGCGTCGACGACGGCGCCGCGGTCCATCATGATGACGTGGTCGGCGTGCTGGACCGTGGTGAGGCGGTGGGCGACGACCACGACGGCGCGGCGGCGGGCCAGGCGGTCCACGATCTCCCGGAAGCGCAGTTCGTTGAGGCCGTCCAGCTGGCTGGTGGGTTCGTCCAGCAGCACGATGTCGGCGTCGGCGAGCAGGGCGCGGGCCAGGGCCATCCGCTGGCGCTGGCCGCCGGAGAGGTCGAACTCGCGCCCGAGGACGGTGTCCAGGCCGTGCGGGAGGCGTTGGACGTCCTCGGCCAGGCCGACGGTGGCGAGCGCCCGGGCCAGTTCCCGTTCGTCGGCGGCGCCGGCCCGGCCGAGCTGGAGGTTGTCCCGGGCGCTGGCCTCCAGGAGGGTGAACTCCTGGTCCACGTAGGCCATGCGGGCGCGCAGGGCGCCGAGCGGCCAGGCGCGGATGTCGTGGCCGAGGACGCTGACCGATCCGGCGCCGGGGCGCAGGAAGCGGCCGACGAGTGCGAGGGCGGTGCTCTTGCCCGCGCCGGACGGGCCGACCACGGCGGTCAGTCCGGTGCGCGGGACGCTGAAGGAGGCGGCGCTCAGGGCGGCCCGCCGCGTTCCGGTGTGGGTGTAGGAGACGGTGCGGAAGACCACCGCCGGGGCGTCGGGGGCAGGGGTGGGCGCGGTCCGGTCGGCGTCGTCCGGGTCGGCCTCCGGGGGCAGCGCGAGCAGGTCGTTGCAGCGGTCGCGGGCGGCCAGCCCCGCCTGGAGGCGTCCGAACCCGGTGGCGAGCGTGTTGACGGACGGGACGGTCTGGAGCAGGTAGAGCAGGAACGCGGCGAAGGCCGCCACCGTCAGCCCGCCGGCCGCCAGCCGGGCGCCGCCGGTGACGATGACCGCGATCATCGCGAACTGGTTGCCGAGGGTGAGCACGGCCGGGACCAGGGCGCCCAGCCGGGCGCCGGTCAGCGAGACGGCGCGCAGGTGCTCGGCGTCCTCGGCGAGGACGCGGTCGGCCAGCGGTTCGGCCCGGTAGGC
This sequence comes from Kitasatospora putterlickiae, assembly GCF_039527695.1. Taxonomy (NCBI): domain Bacteria; kingdom Bacillati; phylum Actinomycetota; class Actinomycetes; order Kitasatosporales; family Streptomycetaceae; genus Kitasatospora; species Kitasatospora putterlickiae. The sequence goes on along the minus strand of NZ_BAAAKJ010000051.1, from coordinate 14,927 downwards.
CTTGATGGTGGTGAGGGCCTCCAGGTCGGCGGTGAAGCGCTGGGCGATCCGGCCCACCGCGTCCTGCTGTCCGGTGACGTTGGCCCGCATCCGGCGGGTGATCACCAGGACCAGGCCGGTGAGCAGGGCGAGCGCGGCCACGGTGACGGCGGTGAGCACCCAGTCGATCCAGACCATCACCGCGAGGGTGGCCAGCACGCTGAGCGCGGCGAGCGGCAGTTGCATCGCCACTTCCACGACCTGGCCCAGCAGTTGGGCGTCGGAGGTGACCCGGGCGGCGAGTTCGCCGGTGCCCCGGGCCCGGACGACGGGCAGTGGCAGCCGGAGCGCGTGGGCCATCAGGGCGGTCCGCAGCCGGAAGGTCATCCCCTCCCCGATCCGGGCCAGTTGGAAGCCGGAGAGGGCCTGGGCGGCCGCACCGGTGAGGGCGGCGGCGGCCATCATCAGCAGCCCGGGGGCGAGTGAGCGGTGGCCGGAGAAGTCGCCGACGATCCGGCGCACCAGCAGCGGCAGCGCGAGGGCGGCGGCGGTGGCCAGGACGGCGAGGGCCAGGGCGGCGGCGAGGCGGACCGGGTGGACGGCGAGTTCGCGGCGCAGCCGGACCCGCGGCGTTCTGGGCCCGGGCGCGGGGGCGGGCTCGGCGATGGCCTCGGGCGTGGCCTCGGGCGCGGGGGCGGGCGCGGTGTTGGCAGGGGCGGGCCGGTCGGCCACGGAACACCTCTCTCCTGGACGGGGCCCGCCGGGCCGGCGGCGCCGGGCGAGGGAATGGGG
>NZ_BAAAKJ010000051.1:12720-14108 GCF_039527695.1 Kitasatospora putterlickiae | reverse complement strand
AGCCGGTCCGGGTGGTCCCGCGGACCACCCGGACCAGCTCGACCGTTACGGACCGCCCCTGCGGGCGGCCGGCCGGGTCAGAGGCAGAGCAGCGTGCTGACCGTGCTGGTGCCGCAGTTGAGCAAGCTCAGCGAGCTGGCGCTGGCGAGGGTGTCGTCGATCGGGGCCGCCTCGGTCTCGGGCAGCTCCAGGGTCTGGAGGTCGAGGATCGCCATGACGTTCTCCTTCGGTGCGGTGGATCGCCCGGCCGGGCGGCCGGGAGTCGGTGGGGGCGCGGTCGTCGCGCCCGGGGCGGTCACCGGGACGCGCGGGCCGGCTCGGTGAACGGGAGGAAGGGGGTGCCGGCCAGGGCCGTGCCCAGGGCCAGCAGGATTCCGGCCGAGCCGGTCGCCAGGTCCGTCGACAGGCGCAGCAACTGGTCGCCGGGGAAGGCGAGGTGGCCGTGGTAGGGGACCTGGTGGAGGGCCAGCAGGGCGCGGTGCCGGGCGATCAGGGCGTCGTTGTCCGCGGTGCTCCCGGCGCCGGTCAGGGCGAGGTGGGCGAGAAGTCCGGCCCGTCCGTTGAACAGGCCGGGCTGGATCACGAACTCCGGTTCCGCGGCCTTGCGGATCAGCGCCTGCCGGTCGGCCGGGAAGCTGTCGGGCCGGTGGGCGAGGAGGGCGGCCAGGGCGAGGCCGATCCCCGCGCTGCCGGTCTCGACGTAGGGCAGGACCCGCCGCCGGTCGACCACCTGGAGGGTGCCGTCCGCCACCTGGACGCAGCGTTCGAGGTCGAGTTCCAGGAGGGTCTCGGCCTGGTCCAGCAGGGCGTGGTCCCCGGTGTGCTCGTGCAGGCGGACCAGGGCGAGCGCGGCGCCCGAGGCCCCGGCCAGCAGACCGGCCCGCCGTCCGGCGTCGCCGCGCCCGGCCTTCTCCCAGGCCGTGGCGGCGCTCCTGGCGGCGCCCAGCGCCTCGTCGAGCAGCCGTTCGTCTCCGGTGGCGCGGGCGAAGTGGAGCAGGGTGAGCGCGATCCCCGGGCCGCCGGTGGCCAGCGTCGGGGCGGACGCCGCCTCGCCGTCGGCGGCCGCGGCCGCGCCGAGGCGGCGCAGGAGCCCGGACGCCCGCTCGTGCTCGCCCAGCAGGTCGAGGACGTAGGCGACGCCGTGGCCGCCGTGGTACAGCCCGGGTGCGAGAGCGCGGTCGCGGGCGGCGTCGGCCAGCCACCGCAGGTGCGCGGGGTCGACGCCGGCCCCGGTGGCGTGCAGCGCGTAGAGCACCCCGGCCGCACCGTGGGCCAGGCCGAGCCCGCCGTGGGTGAACTGGGCGACGTCGCCCGGGAAGAGCCGGTCGGCGCGGCCGGGGGTGGCCGCCGCGGCGGGCGCTACTTCACGGCGGTCTTGCCGATGGTGG
>NZ_BAAAKJ010000051.1:5795-12649 GCF_039527695.1 Kitasatospora putterlickiae | reverse complement strand
GATCGCCGGCCAGTCGGCGACCGGGGCCTCCAGCAGCGCGCGGGTCCCGGCGCGGCCCGCGTCCAGTTCGGGGCGCGGGGTGCGGCCGTCCCCCGGCGAGCGGGCGAGGTGGCGGCGGATGTCGTCGGTGTAGCCGGGCGGCACCGGGAAGCGCCGCTCGATCGCGTCGGCGAGCTCGCCCGCCTTGTCCGGGTCCAGCGCGGTGAGCTGGACCACCGGGTAGAAGAGCCACAGGCGCAGCGCCGCGAGTCCGTAGCGGTCGATGTCCGTCCCGGTGCGTCCGAGCGGGGCGGTGAATCCGGCGGCGCCCAGCGCGGGGCGCAGGAAGTCCTCGACGGTGCTGGCGAGTTCGAAGTCGATGAAGCACAGTTCGCCGTCCGGCCTGATGATCAGGTTCCGGGGGTGGAGGTCGCCGAAGACGACGCCGCGGGCGTGGATCCGCTCCAGGGCGCGTTCCACCTGGTCGACGACGGCCAGGGCGTCCCGGGTGTACTCCGTGACGGCGTCCTCGTCGGCGCCGGGGTGGATCAGCGGGTAGCGGGCCGTCAGCCACTCGCTCAGGGACTGCCCGGCCACGTACTCCTGGACGAGGAACTCGTGCTCCCAGGCCGTCAGCAGTCCGTGCTCGGCGGGGACCCCGGGGACTCCGGCCAGCCGGGCGAGGACGGCGTACTCGTTGCGCAGCCGGGTGACCGCGTCCACGCCGCGCTGGTCCAGCCCGGCGAAGGGGCGGGCCTCCTTGAGCACCACCGGCGGGCCGTCCCGCCCGTCGCGGGCCAGGTAGACGCCGCCGGCGTTGGAGAAGTGCAGGACCCGTTCCACCGTGTACGGCAGCCCGGTGTCGCGCTGGACAGCGCGCTCGGCGACGGCCGGGGCTATGCACTCCGGTACCGGCGCCCAGGAGGGGACGGCGAAGGCGGCGCCGCGCACGTCGGGGACGAGCCGCCCGTCGGGTCCGGCCAGGGCCAGTACCCGTTCGCCCGCCTCGTTGCGGCAGTAGCGCTCGGCGAAGCCGCCGTAGCGCAGGTACAGCGGGCCGTCCTGCCAGCGCAGGTCGCTGAGGATGTAGGGGCCCGGCCGGCCGGCGAGCAGCGCGCCGAGGCCGTCGAGGCAGCGCGCCAGCTCGGCGTCGTCCACGGGGTAGAGGGTGCAGAACTTCCCGCTGGAGCCGCGCGGCGCGTACTTGGAGTTCTGCACCTGGAGGATGGGCAGGCCGCGCAGGAACTTGAAGGTGATCCGTTCGCGCAGGCAGTAGGCGAAGACGGTCTCCAGCACCTCCTCCGCGGTCTCGACGCACGTGGAGACGTGGATCTTCCAGCCCTGGTCCGGGATCGGTACGCCGACGGGACGCACCACGGCCCACATCTCCAGGTCCCCGTGCTCCCAGCCCTCGGGCAGCGGGCGGGTGACGGCGGCGAACTCCTCGTGCGCTCCCCAGCGCCGGGGCGAGTCGTAGAAGAGCGGGTCGGCGTAGGCGTAGGCCTCGTACCGGTTGTCCAACGGAACCCTCCTCATGGCGGGAACGGCGGAGCGGGGGCGTACGAACGGGGGTGGGTGCGGGCCGCGCCGGCCGTGAATCCCTGCGAAGGAATTCCGGTATGGCGATCAGGCCATCCGAATAATGAGTTCCGCCTCGACGCCTCCGCAACGGCGCGCATTCCACCGGTCCGGCCGGTCTCGCGCACCCCGGTCGCGCATGGCGCCGCCCCGCGAGCGGGGCGCGGGGGCGCGCGCCGCCCTCGTCGCGGGATCGGCTGCGGCACCGACCGGGCCAGCTCGGAGACGGCGCACGCGCGGCGCACCCCCGGGTCCGGCCACCCGGGGGCCATCCGACTCCCCGTCGGATAAAACGAACAGATGCCCGCCGTGCGATATTGCTGTTCTATTTCAGCAGTATTTCAGGAGGCCGGGAAATTTGTTTTCCCTTGACCGACCGGGGGCCTCATCGGAATGATTCGTTCGCACGAGTCCGACCCCGGACGCCACTTCCGTCCCCTCAGGACCGGGGGCCGAGGGGGCCGAGCTGCGTGTAGCCCGCCGTGCCGTGCAGCACCGCGCCGGCGGTGCGGGCCTCCTCCAGGCTCCGGCCGAGCACCTCCGCGCCCTGTTCCGGGGCGAGGTCCATCAGGCCCGGCGGCCACGTCCCCGGCGGTACCACGAGCACGACCACCAGACCCCGCTCCTCGGCGGCCGCCACCCAGCCGGGCGAGGCGCGCACCTCGGAGGCCGGCTCCCAGAGCTGCCGGCCGCCCACCAGGACGAGCCGGCTCAGGACGGAGCCGTGCAGCCCGACCACGGCGGTGCTGGCGGGCGGCTCCCCCGCCGCCATGACGAAGCCGCTGTCCACGGCGCTCTCGACGAACTCCCCGTACAGCCGCGGACCGATCTCCACGATCAGTTCCGCGAACGGCGGACCGGCCGCCACCGCGCGCACCGCCAGGGCCCAGACCATCGGCGCCGTTCCGCCGTCACCCGCTCCACCGCCACCCGCTTCGTCCGCCATGCCCGTTCAACGATCCGGCGGCCCGATCGGAGCGGGCCGCCGGCCGGCCCCGCCACTCGGGCGAACGGCGGTACGGGTCTGGCGCCCGACCGCGCCGCCGGGCGAGGGTGGTGGAGGCCACCGAAGGTTCCCCAGCGGAAGGAAGTCGAGATGAGCGAGACGATCGCCGGCGTGCGGATCCCGGACAGCGCCCTGGCCCGGGAGGCCACCGAGCTGGTCCGGGACGCGGCCTCGCCGCTGCTGTTCGACCACTCCCGCCGGGTCTTCCTGTTCGGGGCGCTGCGCGGCGCCGAACAGGGGCTGGACTTCGACCCGGAGCTGCTCTACGTCGGGGCGATGTTCCACGACCTCGGGCTCACCGCGCGGTTCGCCCGCACCGACCAGCGCTTCGAGATCGACGGCGCCGACGAGGCCCGCCGCTTCCTGCACGCCCACGGCGTCACGGGCGCGCCGGCCGACCGGGTGTGGGCGGCGATCGCCCTGCACACCACCCCGGAGATCCCGCTGCGGATGGCGCCCGAGGTCGCCCTGGTCACCCGGGGCGTGGAGCTGGACGTCCTCGGCATCGGCTACCACGCCGTCACCGACGAGCAGCGCGCCGCCGTCACCGACGCCCATCCCCGGCCGGACTTCAAGAACCGGATCCTCGCCGCCTTCACCGACGGCCTCAAGGACCGGCCGGCCACCACCTTCGGCAACGTCAAGGCCGATGTGCTGGCCCACTACCTGCCCGGCTTCGAGCGCGGCGACTTCGTCGAGGCCATCAAGGGCTCCCCCTGGGCGGAGTGACGGCCGGTCAGCCGGCCGGCCGGCGGGACCGGCGCGGGCCACGGAGTGCGCACCGGCCCGACATCCTCCGTACACACGAGCGGCCTACAGTCCGCCGTCATGAATCGATCATGTTCACGCTGGAACGGGCGCCCGCGGCGCCGGACCGGCGCCCTCCGGTTCGCCTGGACGGCCTGGACGGCGGCGCTCTGCACCGCGGTCGTCCTCGCGCTGGCCGGCCCGCCCGCCGGGCCGGCCGCCGCGAGCGGGGTCAGCGGCACCTCGGACCAGGTGCTCTTCGCCGGCGGCACCGGCGGCTACGGCTGCTACCGCATCCCGGCCCTGACCCGCACGGCGGCCGGCACCCTGCTGGCCTTCGCCGAGGCCCGCAAGTCGCCGACCTGCGCGGACCGCCAGGACATCGACCTCGTGGTCCGCCGCTCCACCAACGACGGCCGCAGCTGGGGCCCGATCGAGGTGGTGCTGTCCGGCGGCCCCGACGACGCCGACCAGCCCTACACCCGGGGCAACGCCGCGCCCGTGGTGGACGCCACCACCGGCCGGATCCTCCTGCTCTCCACCTCCAACCCCGCGACGCCGACCGGCAAGCGGCTGCCCTGGATCCAGCACAGCGACGACGACGGCCGCACCTGGTCCGCCGCCGAGCAGTTGACCTCGACGTTCTCCGGCGCCACCGACGGCTGGTTCGCCACCGGCCCCGGCCACGGCGTCCAGCTCACCCAGGGCGCGCACGCCGGGCGGCTGGTCGTCGGGGCGCACCAGGTCCCGTCCAAGGGCGTGGTGTACGCGGGCGTGCTGTACAGCGACGACCACGGCGCGACCTGGCAGGCCGGCGCCACGCCCAACTCCTACGTGGCGGACCCGGCCGATCCCGGCCAGGCGCTGGTCAACCCCGGCGAGGTCTCCGTCACCGAACTGCGCGGCGGCGGCGTCTACGCCATGGCCCGCAACCAGATCGGCGGCGGCGCCAACCACCGCACCCGCGCGGTGAGCACCGACGGCGGGACGACGACGCCCGCCGCCACCGTGCTCCCCTCGCTGGTCACCCCGGACGTCCAGGGCTCCGTGCTGGCCCTGCGCCAGACCTGGCAGAACGCGTCCGGCGACACCCTGCTGTTCTCCGGCCCGGCCGACCCCAGCAGCCGCAAGAACATGACCGTGCGGTACTCCACCGACAACGGCACCACCTGGAAGACCCCCGCGAACGGCCTGATCACCGGCAACGCGTCCGGCTACTCCGACCTGGTCGAGGCCGCGACCGGCGAGATCGGGCTGCTCTACGAGACCGGCACGACCTTCTCGGCGGACCAGCTCCACTACCGCACCCTCACCCCCGCCGCGCTCGGCCTGCCCGGGGGCTTCCATGGCACCGGCTCCGACCAGCAGCACGTGCCCGCCGCGGTCACCACCCCCGACGCCGGCCCGGAGCACGGCGACGCCTACCCGCGCGGCGGCGCGGCGCTCGGCCCGGGCCGCTACAACCAGGGCCTGGTGCTGGACGGCGCCGCGGCCGCCGCGCAGTACGCGGAGCTGCCCTGGTCGCGCCCGATCGACCCGGGCGCGGGCGACTTCACCTACACCCTCTGGTTCAAGTACCAGGCCACCGCCGCCACCCCCCAGCAGGTCCTGTTCTGGGGCTACGGCGTGGGCGCCGTCCCCCAGGTGTGGCTGCGCGCGCAGCCCGGCCAGGACCGGCTCTACGGCTGGGTGCAGGGCACCGACGCCGGCACCCCCGTGGCGCTGACCGACCCGTCCGCGGCGACCGCCTTCGGTGACGGCGCCTGGCACCTGGTGACGCTCTCGCGCACCGGCGGCACCGTGGGCCTGGCCGTCGACGGCGGCACCCCGGCCACCGCCACCGGCGTCACCGGCGCCGTCACCCCGGGCCCGGGCGACCGGACCACCGGGCTGCGCCTGGGCGCCAAGCCCAACGCCGCCGCCGACGACCGCTTCACCGGCTCGCTGGACGAGTTCCGGCTGTACCGCACCGCGCTGACGCCCGCCCAGGTCACCGAGCTGCGGGACACCAACGCGGCCTCGCTGGCGCCCGACGCCGACGCGGCGCTCGGCGTGCGGCTGCCCTTCCAGGTCCTGGACGGGGCGACCGTGCCCACCCGCACCCCGGTCTCGATCGAGGAGGACGTCTCCGGGCACTGCGCCGACGGCACCCTGCTGGGCGGCAAGCCCTCGCTGGTGACCGGCCGGGTCGGGGCGACCGGCATCGACGTCGGCGGTGACCGCCCCGGCGTCCAGGTGCCCTACACGCCGGCCCTCGACGTCGGCGCGGGCGACTTCACCTACACCGTCTGGTTCAAGTACCAGGCCGGCGCCGGCGACCAGGCCCTGCTCTGGGCCTACGGCTCCACCTCGGGCCAGCGCTCGCTGTGGGTGCGCGCCCAGCCCTCCCAGGACCGGCTGTACGCCTGGGTGCAGACCGCCACCGACACCGTCACGGTGGCCCTGCCGGACACCTCCCCGGCCACCGCGTTCGGCAACGACACCTGGCACCTGATGGCGCTCACCCGGACCGGCGGCACGGTGCGGCTCAGCGTCGACGGCGGCGCCGGCGCGTCCGTCACCGGCCTCACCGGTTCGCTGACGGCCGGCGCGGAGCAGGGCATCGAGGGCCTGCGGGTGGGCGCCAAGCCCACCGGCACCGACGTGCTGACCGGCTCGCTGGACGACGTCCGGCTCTACCACCGGGCGCTGAGCACGGCCGAGCTGGCGACGGTGGCCGGCTCGCCGGCCGGCAGCAGCGGCTACTACCCGGCCGACCTGCCCGCGCTCTGGTGGAGCTTCGAGAGCCAGTGGACCCAGCGGCACGACACGGTGCGCCTGGACGACGGGCCGTCCACCCCGGACGGTTCCGTCCACTGCGTCAACGCCCGCGTCGACGGCGGGGCCGGGCTCACGGCGGCCGGCGCGTTCGGCGCGGCGCTCACCCTGGACGGCACCGACGACGACGTCCGGCTGCCCTACCGCCCGGCGGTGGCGCTGGGCGCCGGCGACTTCACCGTCAGCAGCGAGGTCCGCTACCAGGCGAAGCCGGCCGACCCGGACCAGGTGCTGCTCTGGGCGTACGGGACGGGCGCCTCGGAGCGGCAGATCTGGCTGCGCGTCCAGCCCTCGCAGGACCGGCTCTACGCGGCCTTCGAGACGGACACCGCGACCACCATGGTGACGGCGGTGGACACCTCGGCGGCCACGGCGTTCGGCGACGGGCAGTGGCACCAGGTGGCGCTGCGCCGCGCGGGCGGCACGCTCCAGCTGCTGGTGGACGGCGCGGTGGTGGGCTCCTCTGCCGTTCCGGCGGGCTCGGTGACGATCACCGACGCCTTCGCGGTCAGCGGGTTCGAGCTCGGGGCGAAGCCCGACGGCACCAACCGGTTCACCGGCTCGTTCGACGAGTTCCGGATCCACCGCCGGGCGCTGACCGACCAGGAGCTGGTGTCGGTGCACACCACCAACGCCGACCTGGGACCGGTCACCGCCGTCCGGCTCGGCTTCGACTCGCTCAGCCCGACCGGCTTCGCCAAGGGCTGAGGCCGGGCCCGGTGGGGGG
>NZ_BAAAKJ010000051.1:4687-5766 GCF_039527695.1 Kitasatospora putterlickiae | reverse complement strand
CGTCGCGGAGCGCCCCCCGCCCCGTTGTCGGAGCCGGTGGCAGGACGGCCCGCACGGGCGAGGGGAGGAGCGTGGTCCCGCCGGAGTGGCGCGCCGCGGCGGACGGCGGCCCCGGGCTGCTCGGAGCGCGGTTCACGCCCCGAGCCGCCGTCCGGGCCATGCTGGATCCCGGGGAGAAGGACAGGAGGGTGCGATGAGCGCGACCAGGGTCGCCCTGGTGACCAGCGAGGCGGGCCTCCGGCTCGACGAGGACCTGCCGCCCGTCGTGGCCGCGCTGGCCGAGCGCGGGCTGGCGGCCGAGCCGGTGGTGTGGGGTGCGGGCCTGACGGCCTGGGAGCGTTTCGAGCTGGCGGTCGTCCGCTCGACCTGGGACTACGTGGAACGGATCGACGAGTTCCTGGCCTGGGCGGACGGCACGGCGCGCGTCACCCGGCTGTGGAACCCCGCGCCGCTGATCCGGTGGAACAGCGACAAGCACCACCTCGCGGAGCTGGCCCGGCGCGGGGTCGCCGTCGTGCCGACCCGGTTCCTCGAACCCGGCTCCCCGGTCGACCCGGCGGAGCTGGACGGCCCGGACGGCGTCGTGGTCAAGCCCGCGGTCTCGGCGGGCGCGCTGGACACCGCCCGCTACGCGCCCGGCCGCGCCGAGCAGGCCGCCCGGCACGCCCGGGCCCTGCTGGACCGGGGCCGCGCCGTGATGGTCCAGCCCTACCTGCCCCGGGTGACGGAGGGGGAACGCGCGCTGGTCCTGCTCGGCGGCGCCTTCAGCCACGCCGTCCGCAAGGGGCCGGTACTGACGGAGCCCGGGGTGATCGACAACGACCGCTTCCCGCACCCCGACGTCACCGCGTACCGGCCGACGGAGGCGGAGCTCCGCACCGCGCGGGCGGCCCTGGCGGCGGTGCCCGGCGCCCGTTCCCCGCTGTTCGCCCGGGTGGACCTGGTGCTGGACGCCGGCGGGGAGCCGGTGGTGCTGGAGGTGGAGCTGGTCGAGCCGAACCTGTTCCTCGACACCGACCCGGCGGGCCCCGACCGCTTCGCCGGCGCGGTGGCGGCGCTGGCCCGCGCCCGGCGGTGAG
>NZ_BAAAKJ010000051.1:3115-4630 GCF_039527695.1 Kitasatospora putterlickiae | reverse complement strand
GACACGCCGGCGGCCACATCCACGAACGACTCCGGTTCCGGGTACTCGTCGCCGGCCGCCGTGTGGAACGCCCGCACCCGGTACGGCGAGGCGTCGCGCCACTCCAGGAGGAAGGCGATCCGCCGGAGCGCTTCGACCGGATCCATGCCTCCAGTGTTCGCCCGTCCCGGGCGGGGGGCGACGGCGGGAGCGGGCGGCGGCGGGAATGCCCGGGCCGGGGCTCGCGTTGGAGGCGGATGAAAACGACTTCCATCCCCGGTGGCGGGTTCCGGCCCGCCGCCGCACGACCCCGGAAGGACACCCCGATGAGCCGTAGCGAACTGCGCCCGGTGATCAGGCTCCGCTCCACGGCGGGCACCGGATACACCTATGTGACCCGCAAGAACCGCCGCACCGACGCCGACCGGATGGTGCTGCGCAAGTACGACCCGGTCGCCGGCCGGCACGTCGACTTCCGCGAAGAGCGCTGACCGGCCCCCTCGCGGCGGTGGCTCTGGCGGCGCGGCCGCGGCGCGGGTCATCATGGCGCCCATGGTGCGACCGAGGGAGACAGTCGACTGCGGGGACTTCACGCTGCGCCGCTGGCGAGGACAGGAGGACCTCGCCGCGGCGACGGCGCTGATCGAGGAGTCGCGGGAACACCTGCGGCCCTGGGAGACCTGGATCATCGGGCACGACGAGGAGTCGACCCGGGGGTTCCTCACGCGCTCCGCCGCGCGATGGGAGGCGGGCGAGGTGTTCAACTACGCCGTCGTCGCCGGGGACGGGGCGCTGCTCGGGATGTGCCAGGCCTACCTCGGGGTCGATCCCCGGGGGCCGCGGCTGGGGTACTGGCTGCACCCGGCCGCCACCGGCCGGGGGATCGCGACCCGGGCGGCGGCCGCTCTGGCCGCCGAGATGTTCACGCTGCCGGACGTCCGGTACGTGGAGATCGCGCACGACCTGGCCAACACCGCCAGCGCCGCCGTCCCGCGCCGACTGGGGTTCGCCGAGGTCCGGCGCGGGCCGCTCGCGGGGCCCGCCGCCCCGGCGGGCAGCGGGATCGAGGTGGTCTGGCGCCTGGAGCGGCCCCCGGCGAACTCCTGAGTCCTGTCACCGGCGAGCCGGTCCCGCAGGGCGCGTTCGGCCGGAGGTGGAGCCCGACCCGCCGATGGTTACCGGCGGCTCGGAAAACGCGGAACCCCAGGAAACTGGGATACCGGAGATCCGCCGGACACGAGCAGACTGAGGCCGCACGGGCCACAACCACCAATGGCGTCCGCCCCCGGTCGACCTTGGAGTGGCCCGTGCGATCCCCCCGGCGCCGGGCACGCCCGGTCGGCACCGCCACCCCGGCGCTGCCGGGTGCGCGGTCAGACGTGCGGGACGGTCGGGCCGCCGCTTGCGCGGCCGGCGCCGAGAGGGGCGAGGACGGTGGTGGCCGCCGCCAGGGATTCGGCGAGGCGGGCGGCGGTGCGGCTCGCCTCGTAGAGCTGCTCGCGGGCGTCGCGGGCGGTCCGGGCGGCCGTGAACGCC
>NZ_BAAAKJ010000051.1:0-3097 GCF_039527695.1 Kitasatospora putterlickiae | reverse complement strand
CCGCCCGCCTGTTCGCTGCTGAGGAACGCCTCGACGTGGTCCAGCAGTTCGGGCAGCCGGGCGGTGAGCCCGGCCAGGGCGCCGACGGTCTCGGCGGCCTCGGCGGTGTGCCGCAGGACCGGCCGGCCGCCCTGGGGCGCGGCGACGGCGGCGCGCAGCAGTTCGGCGGCCTCGGCGGCCAGGTGGGCGACGGAGAGGTTCGGGGGGACGGGCCGGGTCATCGGGTTCCTCCTCGGCGGTGGCGGCGGTGCGGCCGGGAGGACGCCGACGGCCCGCCGGGGGGTTCCCGACGGACCGTCAGCACCGGCCCGGGAGCGCGTCTTCCCGCACCGGCGCGCGTCATGCCACCCGGTTCCGGCCCGATGCCGTCCTCGCTCAGGTGTCACCGCCGGGGGCCGGCGGCTGCTCGGAGCGGGCCGGCCCCCACCGGCCGGGGGTGGCGTAGGCGGTCAGCGCGTAGATGGCGACGACGTCGATCGCGATGATCGTCAGGGACCACACCGGGTAGGAGGGGACGAAGGACATCTGCGCGAAGGCGTTGAGCACCAGGACGACGACGCCCGCCCACCGGGCCCACTGCGCGCGCAGCGCCAGCACCCCGTAGGCGGCCCCGAGTTGGGCGACGGCCAGGACCAGCATCACCCAGCCCCAGGCCAGCAGGTCGCCGAAGACGAAGTGGGCGTCCCCGATGAAGACGTGCGAGCCGGCGATGGCGGAGATGCCGTCCAGGGCGTTCAGGGCGCCCACCAGCACCAGCAGCACACCGGCGAAGGTCAGCAGCCCGGACCCGACGGGGTCGTCGGTCGCGGAAGCCCCGGCCGGCGGGGCGGCGCCGTGGGGAACGGCGGCGGTCATGATTGCCTCCAGGTGGGTCCGGCTCCAGGTGCCGGGCACGGCCCCGGCTACCACTGCGCCACGCCCGCCGGGCCCTGGAGACCACCCCGCACGGGTGATTCAGTGCCCGACCGCCACCTTGGCCGCCACGATGACCAGGCCCAGCAGCAGGTTGACCGCGCCCTCGGCGAGCACCTGGCGCGGCACGGCCCCCGCCCGCCGGGCGCCCAGGCTCGCCCAGCCCACCTGCTGGGCGACCGCGACCCCGAGCGCGAGCCAGGCGTTCTCCCCCGTCCCGAGCCAGGGGCTGATCAGCACCGCCAGCGCCGGCAGCGCCGCGGCCTCGACGATCGGCCACTCGTGCCGCCCCACCTCGCGCACCTGGCGCCACGTGACCTGGCGGCCGGCCTCGCGCTGTCCGGCGACGTGCGCGTAGACGTGCGCCGCCCAGAACACCAGCCCGGTGATCACCAGCAGCAGGATGAGCGAGAGGCGCGGGTGCGATCCGCCCAGGCTGGAGGCCGCGATCACCGAGGCCGCCAGCATCGAGCCGTAGACCGCGCCCGCGTAGTCGGTCCGGTCGGACCGCACGGTCTCGGGCCGGTCGGGCCGGTCGGGAACGGTCACCACGGCCTCCTGCGGGGTCGGTGCCGGGCCGGTCCACCGGGGCGGCCCTCACCTCGATCGTCGCCGCCGCGTCCGCGCCCGTCCTCACCCCCGGCAGGTGAGGCGGACCGTCCCGGCCGCTCGGATGGCACGCGGCGGCCCGGCCGTACTACCGTCTAAGTGGCGCCTCCCAGAGGCGTCCGCAACGGCGCGCCCGCGGCCCGCCGCTCCGCGCCCGGCCGTGCCCCGCACGGCGGAACCACCAGGCGGTGGCCACATGCCGCACACCCGCACCGCACCCGCGAGGCTTCCCAACGGGGACCCGCTGCTGGACACCCGGGTCCGTCCGCCCGGCCCGCCCGCCGCCACCTTCCTGCGGCGCGAGCGGCTGCTGCACCGGCTCGACGCGGCCGCGTCCCGACCGGTGACCCTGGTCGACGGGCCCGCCGGGGCGGGCAAGACCCTGCTGGTGGCGGACTGGCTGGCGCGCGGCCGGCTCCCCGGGCCGGCGGGCTGGCTCACCCTGGAGGAGGGCGACAACCAGCCCGGCACCTTCTGGGCGTACGTCCGCGAGGCCCTGCAGGGCGGCGTTCCCGGGCTTCCCGACGAGGTCGGCGCCCCGGCCCGGGCCGAGCACGTCGAGCCGTCGCTGCTGGTCCGGCTGGCCGCGTGGATCAACGCCCGGCCGCAGCCGCTGGTCCTGGTGCTGGACGAGTTCGAGCACATCGACAACCCCCGGCTGACCGGGCAGCTGCACGACCTGGTCCGCCACACCGCCGGGCAGCTGCGGCTGGTCCTCGTCGGCCGGCGCGAGCCGCTGCTGCCGCTGCACCGCTACCGGGCCGCCGGCGAGCTCGGCGAGCTCCACGCCGCCGACCTCGCGCTCAGCCGCGCCGAGGCGGCCGCCCTGCTGGAGCGCCACGGGCTGCGCCTGGACGCGTCCACCGTCGACGCGGTGCACCAGGCGGTGTCCGGCTGGGCCGCCGGGCTGCGGCTGCTCGCGCTCGCCGCGAAGGACGCCGACGACCCGCAGGCCTACCTCGGACGGATCGACGCCGCGCACGCCGCGCTCTCCGACTTCCTGCTCGCCGAGGTGCTGCGGACCCAGCCCGCGCCGACCCAGGACCTGCTGCTGCGCTGCAGCATCCTCGGCCGGGTCCACCCCGACCTCGCCGACGCGCTCACCGGCCGCCGTGACGGCCGGCGGATCCTGGACCGGCTGCACCAGGAGAACGCCTTCACCGAGGCCCTGTCCGACGGCTGGTACCGGCTGCACCCGATGTTCGCGGGCATCCTGCGCCTGCACCTGCGCGCCGCCGCCCCGGAACGGGTCGACGAGCTGCGGGTGCGGGCCGCGCGCTGGCTCGCCGACCACGGCCGGTACCGGGCCGCGCTGGACCACGCCGCCGAGGGAGGCGCCTGGGCACTGGCCGCCCGGCTGCTGGTCGACGAGCTGGCCCTCGGCGAGCTGGTCGCCGGACGGGACGCCACCCGGCTGTGCGTGCTGTTCTCCCGGATGCCGGCGACCGAGCACGCCCCGGCCGCCGAGCTCGTCCGCGCGGCCCTCCACCTGGGCCGCGAGGAGGCGGACGGCGCCCTGCGGATCCTGGAGCGCGTCGAGCCCCTGCTGCCCGAGCAGCAGACCCCGCTCCAGCTG
>NZ_BAAAKJ010000050.1:1033-7657 GCF_039527695.1 Kitasatospora putterlickiae | reverse complement strand
GGGCGCTGGCCTCGATGAAGACGGTGAACCCGTCGTCCAGCAGCGCGGTGACCAGGGCGGTCGGCACGATCCAGCCGTCCCCCGGCTGGGCGTCGATCATCCGCAGCTCCAGGTGGCCGCGCGGACGCACCGGCGGGAACAGCGTGGTGCGGTGGTAGTCGAGGTCGGCCAGGGTGGGCGGGCGCTCGCCGCCGCCGCGCAGCCAGTCGCCGAAGGTCATCCCGGCCGGCGCGGTCCACGGCAGCCCGTCGTGGCGGCGCACGCACAGCACCTCGGCGTCCAGCACGTACCCGGCCCAGGACTCGCGCGGGTCGCCGTGGTCGGGGGCGGGGGCGAGCGTGCGGGTGGGGTCCATCCGGGACCAGACGGTCTGCCGGGTGGACCGGTGCCCGGTGGGGCGGCCGTCCAGCAGGGGCGAGTTGGCGAAGGCGGCGACCAGCACCGGGCCGAGCCGGTGGGCGAGCCGCCAGCGGCGCTCCAGGGCGTGCGGGCCGTCCTCGGCCCCGGCGTCCAGGCAGACCTGGAGCGAGGCGGTGCCCGTCATCATGATCCGGCCCCAGGGGCCCGCGGCGTCGAAGTGGCGCTCCATCGCGAGGTAGCGCGGATGGTCCAGCACCATCGTGCGGGGGCGGCCCAGCGGGTCGGTGCCGGTTCCGGTGAGGCGCAGGCCCTGGGCGGCGAAGGCGGCCCGCAGGGCTCCGAGGTCGCGCCGGGTGTCGGCGACGCAGCCGGTGAGGCTGTCGGCGGGCGGGGAGCTGAGCTCTACCTGTCCGCCGGGTTCGAACGTGAGGCGGGAACCGGAGGGGAGCGAGGTCCCGTCGGGGCCGCCGAGCGGCAGTGCGTCCAGTGCCGCGTACAGCCGTTCAGGGGGGACCGGCCGGTCGGGACATCGGTCGTCGTGGACGAACCACTCGACCTCGACGCCGACGAGCCGGGGCGGTCCGATCTTGAAGCAGACGCCCGCCATGTGGCTGCGCGCGGCCGATTCGGTGAGCGGGCTCACCGCGTCGGCGTGCGGCTCCGGGCTCTGCCGGTCGGCGGGGTTGGGCGGTCGAAGGGGTATCACCGGACTCACCATCCTCGGGACACGGGTGCGGCCCGGACTACCCTGCCCAGTCTGCCCCGGACCATGCGACGGCGCCGCGCAAACATCCGGTGAAGGCCGGTCGTCGCAGGCCGGAGCGGTGCGGACGGGTGAACCGGGCGGTCCGTGCACGTACGGGGCGTCCGTGGACGCGCCGGATGGTCCGGGAACGTACCCGCCGTCCGCGAACGGCCGGCGGTCCGCGAACGTGATCAGCACGCCGGCCCGCTCAGGCCCGGTCGGGCCCGCTCAGGCCCGCCGTTCCAGGTACGCCGCCAGGCCGCGCCGGCCGCGCCGCATCATCACCGCGTGGTTGGCCCGGAAGAGCGGCCGGGCGGGCAGCGCGAGGCGGCGCAGCAGCGGCTTGGCCGGGCGGGTGTCCTCCTCGAACAGCGCCAGCGCGCCGCCCGCGCCGTCGGCCGACACCGTCCAGCGCGACCAGCCGGTGAGGTCCCCGTGCATGGCCGCCTCCAGCACCCCGCCGTCCGGGTCGCGCCGTACGGCGGTGAGCCCGATGACCAGCCGGTAGGGGAGCAGCGCGCGGACCAGCACCTCGCCGCGGTCCGGGCCGGTCTCCCGGGCGTCGCGGACCTCCGGCCACCAGCGCGGGTAGCCGGCGACGTCGGCGAGCGCCCGGTACACCTCGGCCGGGGGCGCGGGAAGCCGCCACACCCCGTGGAACCGGTAGTGGTTGGGGTCCACGGGACGCACTCTAACGGCGCGCGCGGGGCCCGGGGCGGCGCCGGGAGGAGCGTGGCACTCCGCTTGCATGCGTTCGGCGTGCAGAGGAGGATCTTTTGTGCTTGTAGTCTCAACAGTCACAGTCGTCACACGCGGCGGCTGGTTCACCGGAACCGGAACGAAGGAGTCCCGAGGATGCGGCGACCGAACTGGGTACCGGAGGGCACGGACCTGGACAAACCGAACGCCGCACGGGTCTACGACTACTACCTCGGGGGCTCGCACAACTTCGAGGTCGACCGGGAGATGGCCCGCAAGGCCATCGAGCTGTGGCCGGAACTGCCGCAGATCATGCGCTCCAACCGGGCCTTCCTGCGGCGTGCCGTCCAGTTCGCCGCCGAGCGCGGCATCAGCCGCTTCCTGGACATCGGCTCCGGCATCCCCACCTTCGGCGCCGTGCACGAGATCGCCCGCGCCATCCGCCCCGAGGCGCGGGTCGTCTACGTGGACCGCGACCCGGTCGCCGTCGCCCACAGCCGCCTGCTGCTGGAGGACGACCCGGACAGCTCCGTCGTCCAGGCCGACGTCCGGGACGTCGAGGACCTGATGTCCCGCCCCGAGGTGGCCGGGCTGCTCGCCGCCGGCGAGCCGGTGGCCGTGCTGCTGGTCGCCGTCATGCACTTCGTCCAGGACGCCGAGGACCCGTGGAAGCTGATCGCGGTGATCCGCGACGCCCTCCCGCCGGGCAGCGCCCTGGTCCTCTCGCACGCCTCCCTGGAGGGCCGCCCCGACCAGGCCGAGGACCACCAGCGGCTGTACCGGATGACGCCCACCCCGCTCACCATGCGCACCCACGAGCAGATCACCGCGATGTTCGAGGGCTTCGAGCTGGTCGAGCCCGGCGTCGTCTACCTGCCGCAGTGGCGCCCCGACCAGCCCGAGGCCGTCGGCGAGCACCCCGAGCGGATGACCGGGGTGGCGGGCGTGGGGCTCCGTCCGTGACGGAGGCACCGGAACCGGGCAGCGGCGCCGAACGGTTCCACGAGGACTGGGCGCGGCTGCTCTCCGGTGACCACGGCACGGCGGTCCACCCCGGCCTGCTCGGCCGGCTGGTCTCCCGGACCGCCGCGCTGCTCCACCGCGCCCAGTCGGACCACCCGTTCGACCCGCGCCTGGCCGCCGAGGCCGGGGCCGAACTGGTCGACGCCCACTTCACCGACCCGGTGGTGCTGGCCAGGGCGGTCGAACTGCTCCAGCGCCAGCCCGGCACCGACGGCCGCGGTCCCGCCCTGAGCGGCGCCTTCGCGGCCGGCTGGGCGGCGGCGCTGCGCGAACGCACCCTGCGCGAGCAGGAGGCCATCCGCACCGCCGCCGACGTCGCCCGCAAGGGGGCGGAGAAGGCGCTGCGCGCCTCCGAGGCCCGGTTCCGCGCGCTGTTCGAGAGCGCCGCCATCGGCATCGGCATCGGTGACACCGACGGCAACATCATGGCCGTCAACAAGGCCCTCCAGGAACTCTTCGGCGCCGGCCCCGACGACATGATCGGCCGCCGGGTCGGCGACCTCGTCCACCCCGAGGACGCCGACGGCGTCTGGGAGGCCTACGAGGAGCTGATCAGCGGCAAGCGCGACTACTTCCAGTTCGACAAGCCGTACTACCGGCAGGACGGCGAGGTGGTCTGGACCCACCTGACGGTCTCGCTGATCCGCGACGACGACGGGCGCCCGGTGTACCAGGTCGCCATGCTGGAGGACGTCACCGACCGCTACCGGCTCCAGGAGCGGCTGCGCCACCAGGCCACCCACGACCCGCTGACCGGGCTGCCCAACCGGGCCGCGTTCTTCGAACGGCTGGAGAGGCTCTTCGAGGACCCGGACCCGGGCGCCCGCTTCGGCCTCTGCTACGTCGACCTCGACGGCTTCAAGGTGGTCAACGACAGCCTCGGCCACGACACCGGCGACCAGCTGCTGTGCGCCGTCGCCGCCCGGCTGAAGGCCGCGCTCACCCCGCTCGGACACCTGGTCGCCCGGCTCGGCGGCGACGAGTTCGTCGTCCTGCTGGAGAACAGCCGCGGCGAGCAGGAGGCGGTCGCCGCCGCCAGGACCGTGCTGAAGGCGCTCGCCGGACCGGTGCTGATCGGCGACCACAAGCTGGCCGTCGGCGCCAGCGTCGGCGTCCTGGAACGCCGGGTCTCCACCACCACCCCCGGCGCCGCCGTGCGCGCCGCCGACCTCACCCTCTACCGCGCCAAGGAGGCCGGCCGGGGCCGCTGGACGCTCTTCGACCCCAAGGAGAACGCCCGCGCCGTCTCCCGCTACGCCGTCTCGGTGCGGATGCCCGCCGCCCTGGACCGGGGCGAGTTCTTCATCGACTACCAGCCGCTCTACGCGCTCGCCGACGGCCGGCTCGCCGCCGTCGAGGCGCTGGTGCGCTGGCGCCACCCGCAGCTCGGCGTGCTCGGCCCGGACGAGTTCGTCACCACCGCCGAGGAGACCGGGCTGATCATGCCGCTCGGCCGCTGGGTGCTGGAGCAGGCCTGCGGCCAGGCCGCCGACTGGATCAAGCGGTTCGGCGACGCCGCGCCCCAGCTCAACGTCAACCTGGCGGTGCGGCAGGCCCGCAGCGCCGCCCTGGTCGGCGACCTCGGCCGGATCCTCGACAGCACCGGCCTCGACCCGGCCCGGCTCCAGCTGGAGATCACCGAGTCCACCGTGGTCGGCCCGGAGGACGAGGCGCTGCGCACCCTGCACGGCCTGGTCGGCCTCGGCGTCTCGCTCGCCGTGGACGACTTCGGCACCGGCTGGTCCAACCTCGCCTACCTGCGCGACCTGCCGGTCTCCGGCCTGAAGATCGCCGGCTCCTTCGTCGGCGACCTGCACGACCCGTCCAAGGACGAGGAGACCGGCTGGCGGATCGTCAGCGGCCTGGTCTCGATGGCGCACGCCCTCGGCCTCACCGTCACCGCGGAGGGCGTGGAGACCGGCCGGGACGCCGAGCGACTGCGCGGCATCGGCTGCGACTGGGCGCAGGGCTGGCACTTCGGCCGCCCGGTGCGCCCCTCCGAGATCGCCCGCCGGATCGCCGAGGAGCCGCTGGGCCGCCGGGTCGCCGGCTGACACCACGTCAGCCCGCTTGGGGCTCGGCGGTCGACGGGGCCCGCTGGTTCCACTGTGACCAACCTTGAACACCCCTTCCGGAGGGGTGGACGAAGGGTCGGTGCAGCTCACGAACGGGTTGCCGGGCGGGGACCAGGGGGGGAGGGGCGGACAAACGGGGGGTGGCAGTGAGAGACTGTGCCCGCGCGAGCGGTCCAGGAGTTGCCGCGCTGGTGTTTTTGCGCCGTGACGCCCTCAATGGCGAGGGGACCGCCGGTGCCTTTCCCCCGGGACGACGGGGGAGGCGCCCCGTCTGTCGATTCAGACCATGGAAGGTCCTCAAGAGATGTCGGCTACCCCCGTGCCCGCTGCGTCCCACGACGCCGGGAACCCCGCCATTGAGTCGCTCTACGCCGAGGTGCTTCGCCGCAACCCCGGTGAGCCCGAGTTCCACCAGGCCGTCCGGGAGGTGGTCGAGACGCTCGGACCGGTCCTGGAGCAGCGGCCCGAGCTCGCCGACGCCCGGATCGTCGAGCGCATCGTGGAGCCCGAGCGCCAGCTGATCTTCCGGGTCCCGTGGACCGACGACCAGGGCCGGATCCACGTCAACCGCGGCTTCCGGGTCGAGTTCAACAGCGCGCTCGGCCCGTACAAGGGCGGCCTGCGCTTCCACCCCTCGGTGAACCTCGGGATCGTGAAGTTCCTGGGCTTCGAGCAGATCTTCAAGAACGCGCTGACCGGCCTCGCCATCGGCGGTGGCAAGGGCGGCTCCGACTTCGACCCCAAGGGCCGCTCGGACGCCGAGGTCATGCGCTTCTGCCAGTCCTTCATGACCGAGCTCTACCGCCACCTGGGCGAGCACACCGACGTCCCGGCCGGGGACATCGGCGTCGGCGGCCGCGAGATCGGCTACCTGTTCGGCCAGTACAAGCGGATCACCAACCGCTACGAGTCGGGCGTGCTGACCGGCAAGGGCATCGGCTGGGGCGGCTCGCAGGCCCGCACCGAGGCCACCGGCTACGGCTGCGTGCTGTTCACCCAGGAGATGCTGCGCGCCCGCGGCGAGGAGCTGGACGGCCTGCGGGTCTCCGTCTCCGGCTCCGGCAACGTCGCCCTGTACGCGATCGAGAAGGCCCGCCAGCTCGGCGCGACCGTGGTCACGGCCTCCGACTCCACCGGCTTCGTGGTCGACGAGAAGGGCATCGACCTGGACCTGCTGAAGGAGATCAAGGAGGTCCGGCGCGGCCGGCTCACCGAGTACGCGGAGCTGCGCGGCAGCCACGTCCGCTACCAGGAGGGCACCGGCGTCTGGAGCGTCCCGGTGGACGTGGCGCTGCCCTGCGCGACCCAGAACGAGCTGGACGAGGCGGACGCGCTGGCGCTGGTCCGCGGCGGGGTACGGGCGGTCGCCGAGGGCGCCAACATGCCGACCACGCCGGAGGCGGTCCGGGTGTTCCAGGAGGCCGGCGTGGCCTTCGGCCCGGGCAAGGCGGCCAACGCGGGCGGCGTCGCCACCAGCGCGCTGGAGATGCAGCAGAACGCCTCGCGCGACGAGTGGTCCTTCGAGCGGACCGAGGAGCGGCTGGCCGCGATCATGCGGAACATCCACGCCGCCTGCCACGGCACCGCGGAGAAGTACGGCCGCCCCGGCGACTACGTGCTGGGCGCCAACATCGCCGGCTTCGAGCTGGTGGCGGACGCGATGCTGGCCCAGGGCCTGATCTGACGCCGGACCGTCACCGCCTCCCCGGCCGGCGCCCTTCG